>DYON01000195.1 GCA_020720525.1 Acetofilamentum sp. | reverse complement strand
GGTTGCAAAGGCGCGCCTTTGTTGGTGGTCTCTGAATGACAGATGTTTACATCTCCACCATAAATCAAAAAAAGCGATCTCCTATTAAGGAAATCGCTTTCGGAAATGATTAGCTGATTAACCGTGAAGTTTTTCGATATCGTTGTATTTGCAAACAAGATCTTTCAAATGACGTTCGATAAAACCAAACAGGATGTCATCTTTCTGCTCAGGCGTTTCAAAAGCAGCGTTATCGACTACTTCGTCGTTGATAATCAGCTGAATATTGTTTTCTGCAACAACAATAAGCTGCCCCGAAGGCAATAGCTGTTCGCTAATTGTATCCACCTCAACAGGGTCGGCTTCGTCGAGAATTACCATATCTGCACCATCGAACAACATTCCATAATCGAAAATACTGTCTTTGGTTTCAGTAAACAAGGCTACAGTTACTTGTGGTTTGCGCAGAATCATTTTTTCGTTTTGAATATGATCGGGATTGTTGTAGAAAAGTTCTCCGTTAAAATAAACACCATCGATGAGCAAATATCCAAAAAATGCATTATTGTCAATTTCATGAATGGCATTATTGATACGCTGTACAAGAGATGCACTTAGTCCATTTGTAGCAATAATCGGAACTCTAGCGTTTTCGGGTTTTCCAAAATGCGACATAATTATTTTTTCAGGCACATCAATAGAACCACCATAAGCTGGTGCCAAATGCATAAATACGCCAGGACCAGCATTGATTTCGATAATTCCAAAATCGCCATCGCGCCACGATTTCGAAATGTCAGCTGCCAAAACATCGACACCCAAATTGCGAATGGTTAAATATGAAGCAATATCTTCAACCAATCGGATATTGTCGGGGTGAATTTTATCAGTAACATTGTAAGACACCCCACCTGCGCTTATGTTTGCTACTCGCCTCAAGGTAATACTTTCTCCTGCAGCAGGGATATCGTTGAGCGATTTATGTTGCAAAGCCAAATAATTGAGCAAATCGTCATCAATATTAATCTTACAAAGAGGACTGCGAGCATTGTCGAGACGAATTATTTTTTCGTTTTCGGTAGCAATCAGATCTTTAATATTATTTTCGCCATTGCCTTCAACAAAAGCAGGTACGCGTTGCAGAGCAGCTGCAAATTTGCCATTAACAGCCAGCAGACGGTGGTCGGTGCCATAAATCTGAGTCTGAACCAATGCGCCTTGGAATGGAACCTCATGAATTTCGCCAATCGTCAAAATATTCTGAAAGGCAACACGGGCTTCGGCTTCGTTCATTACACCAGTGGTAACCCCCTGTCCTTTATGACCATTTACAGGTTTTATCACACATGGATATCCAATTTTTTCGGCAGCAGCGATTGCATCTTCAACAGTGAAAGTGTTAAATCCTTTTGGTGTAGGAAATCCGCACATTTCGAGAAAATCGCCGCACATATCTTTAAACTGCGTAAACTCGGTATCTTTGATTCCGTCGTTATGAAATGTGGTAGAACGACCACGTAATTGTTTTTTGCCATATCCCCACTGGAACTGATTTTCTTCAAAAAGATAAAAAACAGGAATATTTCTTTTCAGACCTGCTTCAACCAGCGAATAAATGGTTGGTCCACCAAAAAGCGATTTATTAAATGTATCTTGCAATTTTTCCCATTCCTTGCGGAAATTAAACAATTTGTTATGACTAATGGCATAAAACCAATCGCTCACCAAATATGCACATTCTTCGGCATTGTCTTTATCGAGATACTCCATGGCAACAACATAATCGTCGCCATCGGCACCAATGCGAAAACGATTGATATACAAGTCTATTTCCATTTTCGTAATTTGCAGCAATGTTTCTGCATACAAATCGATTACATACTCAGCTTTGCTTTCGGCCATGAGAGGAATTTCTTTCGAAATCTCATCGCGAAAAAAGCCTACTGTGTCGCCAACAGGTGCAATGAATACATTGAAAACCATTGCTTTGCATGGTAAGTAGTAGTTTGGACCATCGTAAAATGCAAACTTACTCACTTTGAAATCTTTGGCGTCGAAAACTTCTTTGCGGTATTCTTCGAGCTGCTGATTTTCGAGTTCAAATTGTTTTCTTACTGCCTCAATGAGTTTTTTTGCGGCTTCGAGGTCTCTACCCTGAAACTCTTGATTTCCGTTTTCTATTGGTTCGTTGCTCATGCTTGTTTATTTTTTAGTATTTGTTCCAAAACCATTTCCATTTCCATGCGTACAGCTTTCTCGTCGGCAAGTTCTTTGCGCAATTGGTCAACATCGGCATTACCCGACGGTTCTATTCGAATTTCGGCAGGCTTTTGTTCGGCTTCGATACGTGCTTCGCGTTCCATTTTCAGATCGTCGAGCAAACGGTCGTAATCGTTTTTAAGATTTTCGTTGTCGGCATGTTTGCTATTATCAATTTCGTGAAGTTTGTTTTCGAGTTGCTCAATATCCTCACGTTTGTATTTCAACTCGCGCTCAAGTTCTTCAATTTTTGAATTATCGGGAGCTGGAATATTATGCGAAGCAAGAATCAATTCGTTTTTTTCTTTCTTCACTTCTTGCATTTCGCGCTGCAAATTGGCTATCAATTCGTCTTTCTCGTTCAATTGAACCATGTATTTGTCGGCAACACCCGATTGGTTCTGAAGAGCTGCATCGCGCTCTGCTGCCAATACATTCAATTTGCTTTCGAGTTGCGAAATTTGCAATTGCAAATCGTTGGTTTTGCTAGCAGCTTCGGTTTTGGCAGCCAACGATGTTTCGAGAGATTTAATTTGTGCATCATTCAAATTGACCGATGCGCCCAATTCGTCAACTTTGCTCTGCAAGGTCTTCTTTTCTGTTTCAAATCCCGATTTCAACTTCTCGATGGCAGTAGTATTTTCCGACTTCAATGTTGCATTTTCAGCTTCCAGTTCGCTTGCTTTGGTTTTCAATTCTTCGGTTTCGCCCAAAGTCTTGTTTAGCTTTTTGATTTTCTTTTTCGACGACGATGCTTTCCCGAAATAACTAAACATAAAGATAAACATCAGCAATACAACAAAACCAGCGCCACCCACAGCAAACCACTTGTATTTTTCAATCAAATCGGTGGTTTCTTTACTTTTTGCCAATTCTTCGTTGAGCTTTGCAACTTGCGATGCAAGGGTATCGGAATTTTTCTTGCCAACGGCTATTTGTTCAATGAGTTTAGCATCGAATGCCATCACCGAATCGGCTTTGTTGATAAGAATGTGCATGGTAGCAGGTGTGCTATCGGGCAAAGCTGTACTAAAAAACGTGTAATTGTCGGTAGCTGCTTTATGCTGTTCAATCAGCAGCGAATCGGCGTTCTGAGCCATTAAAAAAGAAAAACTGCTTAGCAGAACCACCATTGCCAAAAATAAACTTTTCATACTTGTGTCGGATTAGTCCTGCAAAATTATGAAATAATCAGAAATAAAACAACCATTGAGCAAAACCAAACAATTATTTCATATACTTTCCGATTAAAATCTTTATTTTGTGAAGTTTTTTATCTAAACAAGCTCCAAATGAAACATTTTATTCTTGTGTTTTCGCTGATACTGTCTGTTTTTGCATCGAAAGCGCAAAACAACGATTCCATTATGTCGAAGAAATTGTTCGACGATGCATTAAACAGCAATATTGCTTATCGACAGCTTTTCGAATTGTGCAGCATTGCTCCAGGGCGGCTTGCTGGCACTCCCGAATCGGAAATAGCCATCGACTACATGTTCGAGCTTATGAAAGCAATGCCCTTCGACACAGTTTACAAACAGCCATGTATGGTTCGTAAATGGATTCGTGGCACCGAAGAAGAAGCGTGGTTTACAAGCGATGGCAATCATAAAACAAAAATCAATATCGATGCGTTGGGCGGATCGGTTTCCACTTCGGAAAAAGGAATTTTGGCTCCAGTGATTGTGTTTAGCAGCATCGAAGATATGCAAAAAGCCAATCCAGCAAGCATCAAAGGGAAAATTGTTTATTTCAATCGACCGATGAGCCAAAATTATTACATGACATTCAGAGCTTATGGCGAAAATGCTTCGATGCGCGTGTATGGAGCCGACGAAGCGTCGAAGTTTGGTGCTTTGGCCGTGATTGTTCGCTCGCTCAACACAGCCACCGACACTTTTCCGCATACGGGAATTATGCGCTACAAAACCAGCGAATTGCGCATTCCAGGTTTTGCAATCAGCACATTCGATGCCGATGCACTCGACAAAGCAATTGCCAACAACTCAAATTTAAAAATATTTTTAAAATGCAGCTGCGTCGAATATGCCCAATTGCAATCGTACAATGTAATTGGAGAAATAAAAGGCAGCGAATTTCCGAACCATTTTATCACAGTTGGCGGCCATCTTGATAGTTGGTACAATTCGCCAGGTGCTCACGACGATGGAGGCGGCTGCATTCAGTCGGTCGAAGTTGCACGTCTCTTTTTCGCAACAGGTTACCAACCACGCAATACTTTGCGCGTGGTGATGTTTATCGACGAAGAAATGGAGCAACGCGGTGCTAGAGCCTACGCCAACAGCGCAATAGCCAATGACGAAAAGCATATTTTTGCACTCGAAAGCGATAGAGGAGTTACCGTTCCCACAGGTTTTTCGATTGATGCGCCCAAAAATGTTGTTGACAAAATAGAATCGTGGAAAAGCTATTTCGAGCCTTATGGCGTAAGGGTTTTCGAAAAAGGAGGCAGTGGCGTTGATATTGGCTTTTTAAAACAAGCAGGAGTTCCCTTAGCAGGTTTGGTAACCGAATCGCAACGCTATTTCGAATTTCATCATTCGGCAAACGATACTTGGCAAAATGTGAACCGACGCGAAATGCAACTCGGCTCAGCCGCCATGGCTCTAATGATTTATTTGGTCGATCGATATGGATTGGATTAAATGAGTGCTGAGAATTTGTTTCACAACAACAATTCTTTTTATCAACCGCTAAGCACGCAGAGTTTTACGCAGAACCGCAGAGGGATTGGCTTTCAAATGCCACGAACCATTTAGCTGCCATCCTTCCATGCCTGCGTGCCGCTTAGGCAGGCAAGGATACTGCGCAAGCTAATCGAAACAGAATGAGGTTCTTTGCGCAACTGTTAATGACA
>DYON01000194.1 GCA_020720525.1 Acetofilamentum sp. | reverse complement strand
TAAAAGTCCTTTAGGCTGTCATATATTTCAAATTGGTATAACAATGCATCGAAATTAAAATATACACACAAATACAGATTAGAGCCTAATAGTTTAATCTCCATTTTTCTTAAAGAAATTTCTCCGATGAAGACTTGGGAGTTTGAAATATAAATGGCATCAAGTTCAACCATCACATCCACGCAGAATTGTTTACTTTTGTAAAAAAAATCATGACTTGGCTTCTGCTGACCATATTTTGTATCCTGCTCGGCCTTGCTGGTATTATATTGCTCATTATTGGGTTGATTAATAAAAATAAAAAGCAATACGGACCAGGAATTGGATTACTAATTGCTGGTTTCCTTTTGCTTGTGTATATAATTGCTTCTGCCATCTTGGGTTTGAACCGAAGGATTGACAATTGGAATCAACGGATTGGCGATGAAAAATGCAACAACACCGAAAGCTATTACGAAAGTCCTGTGAGCTTTGGTGGATATCAGTATTACTTTTGGGACGAAAAACCACTTGTGATCGACAGCAACGAAACCAACATCAATGCTATTTATTTCAAAGACAATATGACCGATTTTTATTGCGACAGTATTTTTTTCAACAACGGAAAAGAACTTAGCATTCAGGTTTCCGATTTCGACACCACCCAGCAGTACGATATTTGGTTTGTTGGACGCAATCTGATTTACGAAAATCTAAGCAAATATTCGCATACAACAATCACGTCAGGTAAAATTGTTCTCCACTACCATCTCAACCAGCCAGAACATTTCAACCGAATTGTATATCTTTTCATTAAAAAGCACGAATCTAACTGATTATGAAGCCAGTAGCAAATCCATTCAGTGGTAAAAAAATTCTCATCATTGGCGATGTAATGCTCGATTCGTATATTTGGGGAAAAGTTGATCGCATCAGTCCCGAAGCACCTGTACCCATTGTTGCTGTCGAAAAGCGCGAGAACCGACTTGGCGGAGCTGCTAATGTAGCTCTCAACATACACGCACTGGGCAGTGTTGCGGTGCTTGGTGCTGTTATTGGTGCCGACGATAAAGCTGAAATATTTGCAAACTTGCTTTTGGAAAAAAATATTCCAATAAATGGATTGCTCAATAGCGCCGAACGCAAAACCACAACCAAATTTCGAATAATTGGCAACAATGTTCAAATGCTTCGAGTCGATGAAGAAACCGATTCTCCCCTGCCAAATCGATTGATGCACGATTTTGCCGATCATCTCGAAAAGCTTCTTACACGCGAACATTTCGACGCTATTGTTTTCGAAGACTACGACAAAGGTGTGATTGACACATCGTTAATTGATTTTGTGATTGCCAAAGCCACTCAAATGAACATTCCAGTGCTGGTCGATCCCAAAAAGCGCAATTTTATGGACTACAAAGGCGTTACCGTTTTCAAACCCAATCTGAAAGAATTGCGAGAAGCCCTCAATGCCGATTTACCCGAAAAAATTGAGGCATTAGCAGCTATATGCGACGATTTTCGCAAAAAACAAAACATCCGATATTTGCTTCTCACCTTAGGCGAACGAGGCATGTTGCTTTGCTATTCCGAAAACGACAAACCCTGCCATTTTCACATTCCTTCGCAAGTACGCAATGTTGCCGATGTATCGGGAGCTGGCGACACCGTTATTGCCGTTACAGCATTGGCAATTACAATGGGAGCTACGCCTCAACAAATGGCAGTTTGGAGCAATATGGCAGCAGGTATCGTGTGCGAATATGTTGGAGTGGTGCCAGTTGACAAAGATCGTTTTCTTGAAAAGCTCAACGAAAACAGCCTCTAACAATGGACAATTTGCAGCAACTCCGACGCGAATATTCGGGCAAAGCACTTTCTGATAATCTTGGTTTCCAAAATCCAATTGCATTTTTCGAAAACTGGCTCACCGAAGCCATTGGAAGCGGTTGTATGGAACCCAACGCGATGAATCTGGCTACTGCAAGCACAAACGGAAATCCACATTCGCGAATGGTATTGCTCAAAGGCATCGAAAACAACGGTTTTGTATTTTATTCCAATTATAATAGCAGTAAAGGTCTTCAATTGGCCGAAAACTTCAATGCAGCATTGCTTTTTTACTGGCCCGAACTTTTCAGACAAGTTCGAATTGAAGGGCAAGTCGGAAAAATCAGCGCTAATGCATCGGATCTATATTTTTATTCCCGGCCGGACGAAAGCAGAATCAGCGCGGTTATTTCGCCGCAAAGTAAAACAATTGCTTCGCGAAGTTGGCTCGAAGAACAATGGGAAGCAGCAAAAAACAATATTGAAGCGACTTCGCGACCCGAACACTGGGGAGGATATTCGCTACAGCCAATTTCGGTTGAATTTTGGCAAGGACGACCAAACCGACTTCACGACCGAATTCTTTTCACAATAATCGGCGAAAGCTGGACTACTCAACGTTTGGCACCATGAGCAACAAAAACAATGTGGTGGAGATGTTCGACGATATTGCTCCAGTTTACGATAAAATCAACCGTCGATTGTCGTTTCGCACCGATATTGGCTGGCGACGCAAATTGCGAAAAGCTGTGTCGCAGTTGCCACACGACAAAATTATTGACATTTCGTCGGGTACAGGCGATTTGGCCATTGAGTTAGCAAAACTAAATCCCCAAAAGTTGGTTGCAGCCGATCCCGCAGCAAAAATGCTGGAAATAGCGACCATCAAATTCAAAAAACGTAACATCGCAGCCGAAACATCGGTTTGCTATGCCGAAGCATTGCCATTCGATAGCGATAGTTTCGATTTGGCAACATGCTCGTTTGGAATCCGCAATTTTGCTTCGCTCGAAAAGGGCTTGGCCGAAATAAAACGCATTCTGAATAGCAACGGGCATGCAGCCATTCTCGAATTTGGCATGCCACAAGGGTTTTTTTGGCGCAATTTGTATCGGTTCTATTTCAACCGCATATTGCCGCTTCGCGGAAAACGACTTTCGCAACATCAAAGTGCTTATTCTTATCTGAATCAGACAGTGAACCAATTTCCATACGGAAAAGAAATGGAAGCCATTTTGTTGGCTGCTGGTTTCAACATCGTAAAAACCCGCAAGCTAAGCGGTGGAATTGCTTGGATGTATATTGTAAAAAAATCGTAGAGGCTGTCTCAAAACAAAGCCAGCGCTACGACATTCCACCGTTCGGTTAGTTTGGCTAAGATTTAATGCTTTATGCAGCAAGAACATGGAACCGTCGTAACAGGCACAAACACAACGGTGCCATGTCCTCGGCTAGTTCTACGGCCCAACAATGCACTCGGACGGTGGCATGTTCTGTTTGTGCCGAACCTAGTCTTTTGAGACAGCCTCCTAACTCAATCACCCACCACTCATCAGGTGAAGAATCATCACATCGTCGCCTTCTTTCACCGAAGCAATATTGTAATCGGTTTTGGGAATAAGTGCGCCATTGATTTTTACGACCAGCAATTTGAATGAAAATTTTTTATAATCGATCAATTCCTGAATGGTTATTTGGTCGCGACCCTCAATATTTTCAGGATTGTTGTTGAGCTGGATGTTCATGGTGCTACTTTGAATGCAAAAATACTCAATAAATACTTCGCGAAGCAATTCAATCCAATAAAACCCAGCTCGAATCGGAAACCATGAACGATTCAAAGCCGAATTTATTAGCTACTAAACTATCAGGAACCATTAAAACCTGACAACGCATAGAGCTGTTTGGCACCATTAAAAGACATGAAGTAAAATCGAAAGATAAAATAGTTTCATGCATATACAATTTGAGCACAAGATACCATACGGTGATTGCAAATTACCAATTTGCTTAGTTTTCGGGTGACGCAAATCAGTTAATGGTTGTGAATATTTTAACCAAACAAAATTTGTTAATTCAACATTTCCATCATTTTTCGTATTATTGCAAAAAAAACAATGAAAACGATAGATAGACGTTGGATAATTGGTTTGGTTTTATTTGTTTTACTTGCAGTACAAGCGCAAGCACAGGTTCTAAAACCGCTTTTGGAAAAAATTCCTGGTGCAACTGTTTTAGAAAAATCGGCAGCAACCGGATTCACCGAATCGTATATAGTCTATTTCACAGTGCCGGTTGACCACAACGACTCAACCAAAGGTTATTTTCAACAACGTGTTTTTGTTTCGCACCGCAGCTTCGACGCCCCAACTGTTTGCGTAACCGAAGGATATTTGGCATCGTATGCCAACAATGCTTGGTATATTGAAGAATTGGCCGATTTGCTCAAAGCCAATCAAGTTGTAATTGAACATCGGTTTTTCGGAAAAAGCATGCCCGAAGGAAGTCCATGGGAATACCTGAATGTGAAACAAGCAGCTGCCGATCACCATCAGATAATTACCATATTAAAAAGCATCTACACTGGCAAATGGGTTACAACTGGTTCGAGCAAAGGTGGAAGCACCGCTGTTTATCACCATGCATATTATCCCAACGATGTTGATGCAACTGTTGCTTATGTAGCTCCTTTTACCGTTGCCGACGAAGATCCGCGTACCATCGATTTTCTAAAACAAGTTGGACCCGACTCGGTTCGTGCCAAAATACTGAATTTTCAACGTGCAGTTCTAAAAAATCGCACCGAAGTGATGCGCTACTTCAATATCGATATTACCAATGCAAATGATGTATTGGTGGTGAGCCCCGATAGTGCACTCGATTACATGGTTCTCGAATATCCTTTTTCTTTTTGGCAATATTGCGGCAATCAGGCTGCTATTCCCTCGGCCGATGCTTCTCCTAAAGTTCTTTACAAACATCTTAAAAGCGTGGTTCCAGCCGATGCATATAGTTCGCTCGACGCAGGTGGCACTGGCGCTTTCTACACACAAGCTTATGCCGAAGTTGGTTACTATGGCTACGACAGCACCGGCCTTGGCGATTATTTGATTATAAAATCGGCATTCATTAGCAACAAAGTGCTGGTTCCAAAAGCAACGCCAGTTACCTACAATCCTGAAGCACTGAATTTTGTTCGCGATTATATTAAACACAAAGGCAACAATATCATTTATATTTATGGCGAAGACGACCCATGGAGTGCTGCTGCTGCCGAACCTGGTCCCGAAACCAATGCGCTCAAAATCATGGCTCCAGG
>DYON01000547.1 GCA_020720525.1 Acetofilamentum sp. | reverse complement strand
CTTCGTTCTCCTTTTTTAGTTGGAGCATATAGAGGGTGAGTTCTTCAATTTTGCGCAAGTATTGCTTCCTGTGTCAATGCTGTTCAATGTTTCGATACATTGCAAGCTCTTGCTTATTATTAGGCCGGAATCAGCAATACTCAACATGACAGCATTAACTTTGGTCATCGTGTTTTTTACTCCTTCACAATCTTCAGCACCTTGGTTCTTCCGCCATTGCCAATAATTCGAACAACATACATTCCTTTGGCAAAAAGGCTCATGTCGATGTTTAATTCGAAGCTTGAAGTGCCGATTTGTCCTTCGAAAAGAGTGGCTCGTTTTTGCCCGCCCATGTCGAACAGCTCAATGGTGATGTAGGTATCGTTTTCCGAAACCAATGAAAGCATACTCGAATTCCGACAAGGATTGGGATTGAGCCATACGCCAACCTCTAGTTCAGGATTGTTTGTGGTGTCGTAAGTGTAGTAATAATCATCCCAAAGAGGAGTATCGAAATCATCAACCAAATAATCATCTTCTGAATAGACTTTCGGAGCTCGTTTATCCATGGGAATACTCACCAAAGTATCATAAAAACAACCTCTGTAATTTTCATCCCAAGGCGGCGCTTCCATGTTTTTGTATGACAAACCACCACAGCTGTAGCTCTCAATCCGAGCCAAAAAATGTGCACCAGCATCAACTCGGAAACCATCTTTCAGAATAATGTTTTCTCCTGCTTTCATTGTAACATCGCCATTGATGCCCTCTACATATTGTTCGGGCGGATTAGGAGGAAATGTGGGAGGTTGATAAACTAAAGCTCTATTAGACACAATCATATTTGTTGCTATACTTGAAACAGCCCTTGTTTCCATTGGGAAGCTTTCCGAACCCCTCTCAATATTTCCTCCTGGAAAAGAGCTTATATTATGGACTAAGGGGTAATATTCATTTGTGATTTTTCGATCAGTAAGGTTCAGATAAAAAGGGAAAACATAATGCTGCCCTCCTTCATCAAACC
>DYON01000193.1 GCA_020720525.1 Acetofilamentum sp. | reverse complement strand
GATGAATAGTCCTGTTCACCCATGAGTCATGAGTCAAAGAAAAGACATAATTCAGAAAGAATAACTTTGCAAAATATTTTTTATCAATAATTTATTGTTAAATTTGCTGCTGAGTTGTAACAAAAAATGAACTTAGATAGCCAAAATTTACAGGCGATTATCAAATTCGATGAAAAATAAAGCACAGCGAACACACGGCATAGCCCGCAATCGCTTAACCCATACACAACCCAAAATCATTTTCCCACAAAACAAAATTGGTTTATATTTGCATGAGGTAGCTGAAATCCGAAAAAAAGCTCAAACGGATTTCCTGTTTTGCGGTCGATAAGTACCACAAATTTTAGGTTTTTCAGGTATTTGCCGAGATTACTCATTGCGGTGAGTTTATTTCCGTTGAGACCAATGCGAATGTGGCCTTGCTGCGCCAACAACCAAATGAAACAAAAATGTTCTATGAGTTTATTGTCACTTTATTTCAAATGATCTTCAAAATACTGAAAAATCATTTTGTACAAGTGTAAGCGATCTTTGCCACGTACATTGTGTTCGTGATTCGGATACATGAAGAAATCTATCAGTTTGCCGTTTTTAATTCCTGCTTCGAGGAACGATAGCGCATTTTGTGGAACAACGGTTTCATCTTGATAGCCCTGAATAACCAATAAGCGAGCATCGAGCCGATCGACAAAATTGGTTAAGGCTGCGTTTTTGTATCCTTCGGGATTTGTTTCGGGTGTGTCCATATAGCGCTCGCCATACATCACTTCGTAGTATTTCCAATCAATTACAGGACCGCCAGCAACCCCAGCTTTGAAAACGCCTGGATTTTTAAGCAGCATGCTGATTGTCATAAAACCACCGTAGCTCCAACCATGCACTCCAATGCGCGATGCATCGACCCACGCTTGCGATTTCAACCAGTTTACACCAACCATTTGATCCGATACTTCGAGTGTGCCAATATTTCTGAAAATGGCCGATTCGAATTCCAATCCACGATTCGACGAGCCGCGATTGTCGATTGTAAGAACAGCGTATCCTTGCGATGCCAAAAAGTACTGAAAATATCCTGCTCCACCTGTCCAGCTGTTGTTTACAAGCTGCGCATGTGGTCCGCCATAAACATACACAATCACGGGATATTTTTTAGTTGCATCGAAACCAACTGGTTTCAGCAAGCGACCATAAAGCAAGGTTCCGTCTTCGGCTTTGAAAGTCATCATTTCTGGCGTAGGAACATTGTATTCTTTTAAGGGGTTTTTGTCGAGAAGCAATTCTTTAACGGTTTTTCCTGCTGATGTTTTGAGGTTGCAAGCCGATGCAACATTAGTGGAGCTATACGAATCGATTAACATCGAGAAATCTTTACAAAGTGAAATGTAATGTGTACCTGGTTCGGTGGTGAGCTTTGCTATTTTGCCGTCTTTCAGGCTTACAATATATGCATGGCTTTCGAGTGGAGATTCTTTTGTGGACATAAACCAAAGATTTTCGCCTTTTTTGTCGAAACCACCTATTTCGGTTACCATCCACGAACCTTTGGTGAGTTGTCGAATCAACTTTCCGCTGGTGTCGAACAAATACAAATGATTGTAACCGTCGCGCTGGCTTTGCCAAACGAATTTATCGTTGCTACCTGGAACAAAAATAAGTGGAGTTGAAGGTTCAACATAGCGATCGCTTTTTTCTTCGAAAAGTGTTTGAACGAATTCGCCTGTTGAAGCATCGTACTTATTCCATTTAAGATGATTTTGGTCGCGGTTGAGAACACCAACGAAAATGTATTTTTCATCGGGACTCCACGAAATATTGGTGAGATATTGTTCGATTGGTTCGCCAGTTTTTACGAAAATGGTATTTTTAGAAGCTACATCGAAAACACCTAAAGTTACATGGTGGCTAACCATTCCGGCCATCGGATATTTTACATCTTTTACTTCGGCAATGCGTGTATTAATGTCGATGAGCGGATAATCGGTTACCATGGTTTCGTCCATACGGTAAAAAGCGAGTTTATTTCCATTTGGCGACCAAAAAATCCCATCGTTGATGCCAAATTCGTTGCGATGAACTGTTTGTCCGCACACAATTCCTTTGTTGGTTTCGGCTGTAACCGCCATTTCGTTGCCTGAAAGCGAAACATACAGGTTGTTCTCGATGGTATAAGCTACATTTTTGCCCGTAGCAGTCCATTCGGCATTTTCGCCGTCGTTGTTCCAACTGCTTTTTTTTTCAGCTTTTTTCTGGGCAACTTTCAAATCGATCAAAACAGCACCCGAAACAAAACGTATGGCATCGTCGCTAATCCACGAATACTCAGGAAACCACTTTGCTTTTTCCGCATCGATTGAACTTAGAATAGTATTGAGTTCGTCGAATGTGAGCAAGGTTGTGGTGTTTCCTTTGCTATCAACTTTCACCAATGCATCGTCGTCGTTGGTATAGCTGAACCAATTTTGCGAAAAATGTGGTTGAATGCCCGATATCGATGTTGGATAAAGGCTGCGGTCGCTAAAAATTCCTTCGAGAGTGAGCGATTTTTGAGCTGTTGCACTTAGCAGTGCCAGTGTCGATACCAGCAAAAAGAAGAAAAGATGTTTCATCGTTTGGTTCGGTTTATCAGATTGAATGAATTTTTTCGGCAATCCTAACAATTTCGTCGGGATTTGTTTCGTATAATGTTCCCACAACAATAGCTTTGGCACCTGCTTTCACAAGCTTTTCTGCTGT
Organism: Acetofilamentum sp.; assembly: GCA_020720525.1. Taxonomy (GTDB): domain Bacteria; phylum Bacteroidota; class Bacteroidia; order Bacteroidales; family DTU049; genus GWF2-43-63. The sequence goes on along the minus strand of DYON01000193.1, from coordinate 2,408 downwards.
TTCGGCATTGCGAATTCCACCGCCGGCAATCACAGGGAGCTGTGTTTTTTGTGCAACTTCGGCTACTATTTCTGCAGGAACAGCATGGAGGGCACCCGATCCAGCTTCGAGATACACCAATTGATGTCCCGAATATTTTCCCGCTAATGCCGTGGCTGCTGCAATATCGGGTTTGTCGGCCGGAACCGGAATGGTTTGAGAAATGTATTGAACAGAAGTGGTTTTTCCACCATCGACAAGAATATACGATGTAGGAATGGATTCTATGCCTAAGCGATAAATGAGTGGAGCGGCTTGAACATGTTGGCCAATAAGAAATTCGGCATTTCGCCCCGAAATTAGCGATAAAAACAGGATTGCATCTGCGTTGGGAACAATTTGCATGCTGCTTCCGGGGAAAATAACAACTGGACAATCAGCAATTGATTTCAATTCGGCAACAACTTTTTCGGTGCGATTGGCTTCGAGTAAACTGCCGCCAACAAACACCATGTCGATATGCTTTTTGTTGCTGCTAAAAAATAAATTTGCCTTAGGACTGTCGAATTTGTCGGGATCGATAAGAACAATCAGAAGTTTCCTTCCGCTCAGGAATTTGTTGTATATTTGAATCTGCATAGGCAAAATGAATAGTCAAAGATAGAAAACCTTTTCAAAACAACGTGCAACGATGTACAAAGCTACTATTTTTATCGCCATGATGGCGATTTTTGTAAACATTCAGGCTCAACAACTCAACCAGATTATGCTCGATTCCAATATACAAAAAGATGTTTTAATTGGCTACTGCAACCGCGAAGGGTTGGAAGTCCCAATTTTTTCGGAATACTTTGTTGGTGGATATGCGGACTATAACGCCGACCCAGCAGTAATTGAAAATCTTATGGCTTTTGGGCTCGACTATACCATTGTGATTGTGTTGGGTACGTGGTGTAGCGACAGCCAAGAGCAAGTGCCACGTTTTTTCAAAATTGCTGATGCTTTAGGTTTTCCCGAAGAAAACATCAGAATTATTTGTGTTGACCGCAAAAAGCATTGGCCTGGTAACGAAGACGAAATTGCTCGATTCAACATTGAGCGAGTGCCAACATTCATTTTTTTTAGCGATGGCGAAGAACGCGGACGCATGGTTGAAACGCCCACCAATACACTTGAAATCGATTGGTTGAAAATTTTGAAAAACTTATAGTTGCCCCGAACCCAAAGTAGTGCTATTTTTGTTTCCGATATGAAAAAAGAAAAGTTTAATTCAGCGCTGAAAGTCCAACAAGGCATCGAGCAGCCTCCTCAAACCAACAACGAGGCCATTCGAAATTTGGCTGGTAAAAAGTCGGTGTTACCTACTTTTAGTGAGCTTTTCGATGGCATTTCTGACGGTAATCGCATGATGTTGAGTAGAGCTATTACCCTAATTGAAAGTTCAAAGCAAGAACACCACGAAATGGCTCAAAAGCTTATCGATGCATGTTTACCAATGTCGGGCAAAAGCATTCGCATTGGAATTACTGGTGTTCCAGGAGTAGGGAAGAGCACTTTTATTGAGGCGTTTGGAACTTTTCTGACCAATAAAGGCAAAAAAGTGGCGGTTTTGGCCATCGACCCATCGAGTCAGATTTCGAAAGGCAGTATTCTTGGCGACAAAACACGTATGGAAAAGCTAAGTGCTAATCCTGATGCATTTATTCGCCCTTCGCCATCGGCTGGAACATTGGGGGGCGTGGCTCGCAAAACACGCGAATCGATTGTGCTATGCGAAGCAGCTGGCTTCGATGTGATTATTGTTGAAACAGTTGGCGTTGGACAAAGCGAAACAGCAGCCCGCTCGATGGTCGATTTTTTTCTGTTGCTTCAGCTGCCCGGAGCGGGCGACGAACTTCAGGGGATTAAGCGTGGAATTATGGAAATGGCCGATGCTATTTTCATCAACAAAGCCGAAGCCGACAATATGAACAAAGCTAAACTGGCCGCAGCCGAAATCAAAAATGCTCTGCATCTCATGCCAGCGCATCAATCGGGATGGATTGTTGAAGTTGGCTTGTGTTCGGCACTTACCAACAGTGGCATCGATGCTGTTTGGAATTGTATTTCGAACTATGTACATACCACTCAACAATCGGTCTTTTTTACCAACAACAGGCAGGAACAGGAAGTGAAGCGCTTTCAGCAAGCCATCACCGATATTTTGTTGGCAAATTTCAAAAGCCTCCCTGATGTGAACGAACTGAGCTTGGGATTGGAGAAAAAGGTGTACCAATCGCAACTTTCGCCTTATGCTGCTGCGCAAGAGATAGTACGCAAGTTTTATGAAAGTTTGAAAAATCTTTGAGAAGCTGATTTTTTATCGAAAAACGTATTCAATCCGTCAAACTCAATCATGGCGAAATTGCCATTTTACTAAATCTCTTTAC
>DYON01000192.1 GCA_020720525.1 Acetofilamentum sp. | reverse complement strand
TGGCAGCCGAAGGACTAGCCTTCATTGTTTCGCTCGGCGAAGAAAAAGCATACTACAACGATGCCCTCGATTTGCAACTCGAAGTATCGTATCTTAAATTGTCGTCGAATCCTGCTTCGGCAATTGCCGATTATAAGCTGCTTGCAAACGATTTGAGATCGGCTTTGAAGTCGTCGCAGTTCCGGCGAAACCGATACAATATGATTGTTCGGCTGGCAACCATCGAAGCTTATTATCTCAACCAGCCCGATTCAGCAATCAAACAGCTCGACGATATTCTCAATTCACAAGGCTTTCAGCCAGTTCAGTATGCCGAAGCAAAGTTGTTGAAAGGCGATATTATGCTTCTTCGAGGCGATGTTTGGGAAGGTTCTTTGCTCTATTCGCAGGTCGAAAAAGCTTTCAAAAACGACACAATGGGCTTCTATGCTAAATATCGAAATGCTCGTTTTTACTACTTTATTGGAGAATTCGATTATGCTTCGGCTCAACTCGATATTTTGAAAGGTGCTACCTCGAAACTGATTGCAAACGATGCCATGGAACTGTCGCTTGTGATTCAAGAAAATATCGATTTCGATAGCTCGTATGTACCTCTCGAAAAGCTTGCAAAGTCCGATTTGATGGTTTTTTCGCTTCGCTACAACGAAGCATTGCTTATTCTCGACACCATTCTCAAAAGCTTTCCAAATCATCCAGTTCTCGACGATGCTGTATTCCGGAAAGCTCAGATTTACATCACGCTGAAGCAGTACGACAACGCTGTGTTGGCTCTCAAACAGATTTTGAGCACTTACTATTACGATATCCTTGCCGATAATGCGCTTTTTATGCTGGGCAATATTTACGAAACATATATGCCCGACAAAGAATTGGCGCTCAAATACTATCTTCAATTGATTACAGATTTCCAGGGGAGCATTCTGTCCAACGATGCTCGCCAACACTACCGAGCTTTGCGCGGTGATAATATAAACTAGAATTATGCTCCCTGTCAGACCCAAAAAACAACTCGGGCAACATTTTTTGAACGATCCCAATATTGCTCGAAAAATTGCGGATAGTCTGCAGTATGCTTCCGAATCGTCAACCATTGTAGAAATTGGTCCTGGAAGCGGTTTTTTGACTCAATTTTTGCTCGAATTTCCTTCGCAATTGTTGCTTATCGAGACCGACCGCGAAAGTGTCGATTATCTCAACGAACGCTTTCCATTGCTGAAAGAAAATATTTTTCACCGCGATGTGCTTAAAGTAAATCTTTCCGATTTTTCGGATCGACCCATCAGCGTAATTGGCAATATGCCATACAATATTTCGGGACCGCTACTTTTTATGGCTCTCGACCAACGCGAAATGATAACCGAATGGGTTGGAATGCTTCAAAAAGAAGTTGCCGAGCGCATTGTGGCCAAGCCATCAACCAAAGCTTACGGAATTCCGAGTGTTTTGCTTCAGGCTTATTTCGATATCGAATTGCTGTTCAATGTTCCACCTTCGGTTTTTATTCCGCCACCCAAAGTGAATTCGGCTGTTGTACGATTGATTCCTAAAAAATCTGGTTTCCCTGCATGCGATTACCAAAAACTCAAAGCATTGGTGAAAACAGCTTTCAACCAACGACGCAAAACCATGCGCAATTCGCTCAAATCGGTTCTTTCGCCCGAAATATTAAGTGCTCCTCTTTTTACACGCCGCCCCGAAGAGTTGGTGTGGCAGGAATTCGAAGAAATGATGAAGCTTCTCGATTAGTTTCCGTTTTTAAACGAACTCCAATCCCAAGGTTTTGCATTCGACGTTATTTTTTCAGGATTTCCATATTTCGACGCATAGCGACCCTCGCCAAAAGTTTCGTCGTAGAACTGAATATAGCGCTGAATGTATTTGTCGGTTTCTGGATTGCGTTCCCTTTGTTCTTTGTAGAGTTCCGCACGCATTGGAATCAGCTCCAATGGCATATCCTGTAATGGAATGCAGGTGGAATATACTTTCTCAATCAAAAATTCAACAATCTCCTGCGAATCGCCCATGAGATAATTGTCAACTTCCCATTTGAATGTTGGATGTTTAAAAACATCGTGAAAAGTTAATCCAAAATATTTATTGAACAAGCGTTCTTTCTGTTTAAAAATGCCTGGAGTTGTTTTCTGGGTGTCTATAACGGCCTCTTTGGGGTTGTGCGAAAGGTTCCAAGGAAATATTTTCGGAGCAATAGGACAATACGAAAGACTCCAAAGGTATAAGTCGTAAATGAGACTTTCCCAACGGTTTTTGATTTCGTCCCACTCAATAATGAGCGGTTCATAATGATACTCGATGCGCATGCGCTCGTATTTCAATTCTTCCGAATTGGGAACACCAAATGCCGACTTGGCTGCAATACTGTCGAACGATTCAAGGAATTGTCGTTCGCGCTCGTTGTGATGTGGGCTTGCAGCCATTGCTTTGTAGCTGTTGTAGCTAAAAACTAAGCCTTCGCGAACAGCAACTGAACCTTCCATGGCTTTGTCCATGCCCTTTTCAATTTGCAAGCGCAAAAATCGCGGCAAGGTCATACCTGGTTCTTCACCCAAAGCAATCAATGCCTCAATAGGTTTGATGAGTAACTCATTTTTCATGAGCACTTCTATTTCTGCCGAACTATCGAAAGCATTGGGCGTTTTTTTCAAGGTTTCATCAATGTTCTTTTCTCCTTCGGCTGTCATTTGTTGATAACCACCACCATATTTTTTAGCATCTTCTTTCGAAAGCATGCCATTTTTGCTCTCGTTGCGCTCGGCGAATTCCATCGCTTTGCGATATGCTTCTTTAGGATCGTAGTTTTTGTTTTCCTGAAGCGCATTCTCTTTCGATTCAATAAGCCGTTTTATTGCATCGCGCAAGGCATCGACCGATTGCTTGAGTAGTGTGGAATCGTCATACCCTTTTTCTTCCTGATTGGTCATGGCTTGATTGCTTAATAAACGACTGTAGCAATCGCTGATTTTTATATACAGGTCTTCCTGCATAACAGTCCCATTGAAAGCATTCATGTCGTCGTTGGTTTGTGCAAGCTCTTCGAGACGTGCAACATGTTTGCTCATATTGTCGAAATGTTCGCCACTTAAATTTTTGTCGCGGCATTCCTGAAGCATGTTTCTGAATGTGCCCAGCAGGGCATCGGTCATCATTGGATCTATAGGCATAATTATTTGTATTAAAGGTTGGTGATTTTTTTGAATTTCTGCAATTGCTCTACAATGTGCTCATCTGTAAATGGCAACAATCGGCGGTGTCGATGCTCCATAACAATGTCTGGATTGAGCTTGAAATTCGGATCCCAATGAACCATTTGTTCTTGAGTTGATACAGCTCCTTGAGCAACTGAGTTTTTGTATTCTTCAGCTCCTTCCTGCATGCTGTTTTGATAATTCGAAGGCACAACTGCCATTGAATATACCTCGTACATGTCGAGCATTTTCCATAAGTAATGAAAAATTCGGTTGGCTTCGTCGCACGAAATTTCGCGCATCCCTCGTGTTTCTTCTGCGTTGGTCATTTGGATTAAATCCATTACCTCTTGGTATTGATCAACCTTTTCGAGTATGCGTTCCGAAACAGCTGCTCTCACAATTTCTTTGTACTCGTTGTAAAAAGCATTCTCCATCAGATTTTGGTCTTTCACCAAGGCAACAGCACAAAGCTGATTTAAGTTGCCCATTTTTGTTTTGAACTCGTCGAGTGTGCTGCAACTTTGCATGGCATCGCTTAGCTTTTTTTCGGCTTCGTATGAATTGCGGTATTTCTCATTGTTTGCATAACGCTGTGCGCGAACGGCGTAATATTCTTTGTATTCCTGCAATAAATCGGACATAAGGGTGAATTTAGGGGGTAAAGATAAGTAATTCTACAGACGAGAATGTTAAAAATTGGTGAGAACCAAATTTTTATTGGTGAAATTTTCGGGTTTTTATTTTTTGCTGTTTGCGCTTCTTGTAATTTTGCACCATGAATTATACAATTGTCGAACTTATTCAGTCCATGTTGGCGCCAGGAATCATGATTTCGGCATGTAGTCTGCTTTTGCTAGGTACCAACAATAAGTATTCTCTTGTGGTAAGCCGAATCCGTATGCTCGATTAAGAAAAGCGGAAAATGAATTGGGGTCGCGAAAGTAAATCGACGAGCCCAGAAGAAACATATCGCAGTCAGAATATTCAACAGCAGTTACAGCTTTTCTATCGCCGTGTTAAATTCATTCGCAACGCTGTTTTAGCCTACACAGTGGCAGTTGCTCTTTTTATTCTTACATCCGTACTTATCGGACTCGATTTTGCTCTTGAGACCGACATTAATCATATTGCCTTGGGAGGATTCCTGTGCGGAATGCTTTCGGTTCTAACAGGCAGCATGTATATGGCCCGCGAAATTGTGTGGGGCTATCGAATTGTAAGTATCGAAGTGAAAAGTATTTGAGTGCTTTTATTGCATCAACTCCTGTAGTCGATCAAGCTTTTCTTCAAGCTCCGAAAACGAAATGGAGCGTCCAAAACGCATCGCTTCTTTGCCATCGGCGAAAATCAGCAATACCGGCGCTGTGAAAATCGAATGCTGTGCCGACCAACGCGGATAAAGCTCGCTGCGGAAAATGGTGAGATGCACATTGGGGAACTTCTCGGCGAAAAATTCAACAATCTTGGGTCGCAACGAGTTGCATACATTGCAATGCTCGGTGGAGATATAAAATGCCGCAATGGGGCTGCTGCTAACAGCTGCGTCCAATTCCTGCGGACTTCCTTGAAACCATTCCATTCTGCAAAAGTACAAATATTCCGTAAATTTCGCTCATCGGAAGTGCTTATTGCCACTTTTGAATGAAAATAACCCTCTGCGCCTCTGCACAAAACGCTGAAATATCTCTGCGGTTGGTAAGAAGAGTTGTATTGGCAATAGAAATTTTGACAATTACAAAGTATTGCTTCGGAAAAATTCCCAATGGTTGCCAAATTGAATTCAAGTAATACCGACGAGTATTATTGTTTAGTCCAAATAATTCTATCGGTATTTACCAATTAATGAGGTTTTGTTGATGAAATGGGATTGTTTGTGTTATTAATATCAATTGTAATGATTTATTATTGAAAAATACTTAACAAATCAAATTTTATATGCTATATTTGTTCAAAAAAATA
>DYON01000546.1 GCA_020720525.1 Acetofilamentum sp. | reverse complement strand
CAGGCTCAGTGCGAGTGCTCAGCCACCGGGCTCAGGGCAGCACATTTTTATTCTTCGAATTCTTCACATTCGGCCGAAAGGCCAGGTATCTACCTCTTAAGCATTAGCACCCTTCGGCAAGCTCAGGGCATCGCATTTTCCCATCCAGTTTTATTCCGCACCTACGGAGCGGTGAAGATTCTTTATGTTTTCGGAATTATCAATATTCGGCGCCCTACGGGGCCGATGTAAAAACCTCTTGAGCATTAGCACCCCGAATGCTCGAGGGCAGGCATCAGCATATTAGCACCCTTCGACGAGCTCAGGGCATCGCATTATCACATTTTCTTATTGGATTGTTTTCCAAAATCGAGCTTCCACTCTTCTTCAACCTGCCAATTGGCACGGATTTCAACTGGTTTCGAAAAGAGAATCACTTTTTCGGGTTGTTGCTTGCGCAAATAGCGTCCGGTATCCCATTTGCCATTGGCATTGGCATCAAGAATTGCTTTAAACTTCAGCTTTTGTGGCATAAGATATTCAAATACAATATCTTTAGTAGCCGAAAGCGTATCTTGAAACAACACCACATCCTTCTCGGTAAGCATTTGCAGTATGTAATGCGCCGCAGTATCCTGAACAGCAACTTTTAGTTTAAAAGAACCATACGCATCAGCCGGGCGTGTTGAAAACTCAAAAACGGTACTATCCGATTTCTTTCCAAAAATATCCGTAAAGCTTCCTTCGGGTAAATACATACGATACTTATTGGCAGGTTCAAGCTCGTAGTTTAAAAGGGCTTGCCGTTTCAAACTATCGGCAAACTTTACCCCAACTTTTAGGGTGTCAGTGCTTGTAAAAAATTCGAACGAATCAATATTTTGCGTCAAAACAGGATTCCCAAACAGCAAACGCCCGGGCTTAAAGAAATCGGAGGTGAACGGAGGACCTGCAATGTTTAATACATCCTTTTTATCTTTTTTGGCCCTTGACTTACCTTGAATATCCTCCTTTGCAAGCTTAAATTCCATGGT
>DYON01000191.1 GCA_020720525.1 Acetofilamentum sp. | reverse complement strand
GTTTGGGGTGGTGAAGAACTAAAAATAAGATCTATTTTCTCTTTGCGGATTATTTTCACAGCTTTGCGAACTGTTCCAAAGCGCCATGGGTATCGGGTATCGGGAATAAAATTGTATTTCACCAAACGCGAGAAGTTATCCATGAACGAATTTTTCGAATTGTCGGTAAAACCATATGGAACAAAATTCTTCTTTGATTTGGGCGACAGCTTACTGAAAATCTTGTGCAGACTGAAACCTTTGGAGCGCGTAATTTGTGTTTCGGGTCGAACCAACTTGCTCAGGCTTTCGTCAACAAAAGGAAAATCGCCATCTTGGGTTGTTAAAATATATGGTTCCCACCCAAATTCGGGCAAATACTGATAAAATTTCAAGATGCGCTGAACTGGTGCTCCGCCTGCAGGCGGCCAATAGTAAGATATAAAGAGGACTTTTTTCATTTGCTATTTTATAGTCACAAATGCAACTTATTAAGATTTCAAAATTAGAGATAATTTCCGATATGTAGAAAAATCACGAACTCTAAATTTTTGTAAGCTTAAAAATATAATAAGTTTAAGATTTCATATTATCCGATATACTTTAAAATTGCGATACAATTAAAATTTAACACTTCGCTAATTAGGCTAATTAAGTGTGAATCGAAGCTCACCCATCGCCATGCGACCCGGGCAAATCTGACCTTTGCTGTCGGAATAAATTTCATCTGCTATGTTTACTATTGAAAAACCCAGTAGCAAATGCTTGCCAAAACTTTTCCACAAACGCAAATCGGCGGTAAAATATGGCTCGTATTCGGCTGGCAAGCCATACTTTTCGTCGGGAGTATTGGAGTCGTTCAGCCAACGGCTGCTTACATAGCGTGCATTGAATGAAACTCCAGCGTTTCGATAATGAAAAATGAAACCACCATTGACAAGATGATTGGGCACATTGCTCAAATATTTTCCAGTAATATCAATCTGTTGCACGGTTTGTGGTGTGTAAGAATCGACAATAGAATGTGCATAAGCATAGTTAAAAAAGAGTTGCAAATTCTTTCCAGCTCGGTAATCGGCTTCGAGTTCAGCACCAAAAATACTTATCTGCGAAACATTTGAAGTAACAATAACTGGTGCTGCGTAGCCCATATCGATGGTGTCGCCTGTTGCCACAGGATACATAAAATTGCGACCAATGCTATAATAAAACACAGGCTCAAGCATCAGTTTGTTGAAAAATGTTTTACGAATACCCAGCTCAATATTGTCGATATTTTCGGGTATCAATGTGGGTTGAGCCACTTGAAAACCGCCACGTGTTTTGCCCGAACGACACAAATCGTCGAGAATTGGCGATCTAAAGCCATGCGAAAGCGATGAGTAAATTCGAGTTTGGTTGTTTATCAGATATTGAATGGCAATTTTAGGACTCAGCGAATTCCAATGATTTTCGGGCATTTCATCCATTTCGTAATTTAATAGGTATAAATTAGCAACCGAAGGATTCTCGATCGAGAACTGTCCACCAAAAAAACCAGCATAATCGTATCGCAAGCCAGTAACAAGTTTCCAATGTTTGTTTGAAAATCTCCATACGTCTTGCACAAATATTGCCGCCAAATTCATTGTTCCTGCATTGATGATTTTGTCGGTCGAAGTGTGAAAAACATCAGCGGCATCAACCGCTCCTCTTCGGAGTTCGAAACCTGTTGTTATATTGTGGTTTTCGCCTAAATTGCGACTGGCATGAGCGATTAAGCCAATATCAGTTCTTTTGGAATCAACATCGTAAAGAGTGTATTTGCCCGACTTCATATATTCATTCACTTTTGCGTAATTTTCTCGAAGAAAATATGTTTGCGAAGTAATATTCCACGATCCAGCAACAGTTTTAATAAAAGCTCTGAAATGATAGCTGTCGTGTTCGGAAAATGAGCCTAATTTTTCAAAAACTTTTACGCCTTCACCACGTTCGTCGTCAAACAGCATTCCACTCACCCAAATTGTACTTTTATTGTTGAATTTGTAGCCTGCTTTAAGCAACACCATTTTTTCGGTCACAAAAACAGGAACGGTGTATGCGGATTGCATATATTCGGGCTCGCTTATGTATCCATCGCTACTTCGACCAAATGCTCCAGCCGACCAGAAAAAACCACGCGATGCTTTCTTTCCATTAAATCCGCTCAACGAAATATTTGCCGACATGGTATTGTACGTTCCAAAGCCAAGCTTTGCTGTTGCGTTTAGCTTTTCGGTTGGTACTACCGAAATAATATTGATTACTCCACCCATTGCATTTCCACCATACAAAGCCGACATCGGACCTTTTACTACTTCTATCCTATCGGTAAGCAATGGATCGACCAAGTTGAAATTGACTATGCCACCATCGCTTTTGTTTGCAGGAATTCCATCGAGAAGTACCAAAACCCGACCTTGCTCACTACCAGGTAGTCCGCGCATAGATACAACCGACTTGGTTGCAAAAATTCCCATTGGACGATTGGTCATAACTCCAGGAACAAAAACCAGAGCATCATCGATATTTAACAGCGGCAACGCATGCAACGATGCACTATCAACAACGGTTATTTTTTGAGGAATTTCGAGCAAATTTGTCTCACTTCGAGTTGCTGTTACAATTAGTGGCGATATCTGAATGTTTATTTTTTTAATTCTAATAATCAATGGTTTAGTCAATAATTCAGTACTATTTGCGGCTATACGAATTGGAGCAAAACCTACATGCGAAATTTCGAGACTGTCGGCCTTAGAAATTGACATTGGCAATGAAAAATAGCCGCTATCGTTTGACGTTGTTCCTGTCGATGCTTTAATCCAGCGAATACTTGCATTTGCAATACCTTGCGCCGATTTTGAATTGACAATGCGACCATTGATTGCTTGAGCCAGCAAAATGCTAGGCAACAATATAAGCAACGAAACTATATATTTTCTCATGGTTAAAAATCAAATTATGGCATCTCTAAAAACCTCATTTTGTATGCAAGCAACAATTTCAATTCTTATTTTATCGAGTAAAATGTTGTTGATTGCATCGATATTTCAACTCCGCTCAATATGACAAAATTGAGTTTTTTCAGATGCCCTTACAAAAGTGCCGATGCAGAATGCTTTTGTATCTACACTGGCAAAAACAAAGATGGATTACTCAACAATGATATTGTGAATACGCTGTGTTGTGTTGCTTTCCGAAACAAAACGAAGCATATAATTTCCACTAGCCAAACCGCTAACATTGATTTGTGAGCCAGGATTGTTGACGGTCGATACAACGCATCCGTCCATTGTCATAATGTAAACAACAGCTGCGGCTTCGTTGCCAATAATGTTTACCACATCGGTTGCCGGATTGGGATAAATGCTGTTGCAGAAGCCCATGTTTTCGGTAATCCCAACTGAGTTGGTCCCAAGAACGAAGATTTCGTCAATTTTTGAAATTCCTGTTGAATCGACAGTTACACCTGTACTGCTTGTATTGGTTACGCTAATCCAGCGAACATAAACCGATTCAGAAGCATTCCAAGCATCCGAAGGAATTGCCCATGCGTCAACAACGCCAGTTGTCCAATCGTTGGCAACAGTAACAGTATCGGCCTTTACATCGGACCAAGTGCCAGAGCTTCCAATTTTATATTGAACTTTGAAGTATTTTGGACCAGGAGTACTTCCACCACTGCGCTGCTTGCTATAAAGAACCAAATTGGTGTAGCTGGTGGTTTTGAATTTAATCGACCAATATTTATCGGTAGCACCATTGTGCCAATCGTCGGCAGTGGCAGCAAAATCGGTTCCGCTTGTTGAGTAAACACCATTAGAAAGCTCTATAGAGTCGCTTGAAGATGTACTTTCTGTTTCGAAGCGGATACCGTATCCCAAATTTACCGACAATCCGTAGTTAGCATTCAAGCTGTCTAAACCTGTTTCTACAGGAAAAGTGAAAGCAGTTACGGTATCGAGCTGACCGTAGGTGAACATAATGGTTCCGGCGAAAGCCAAAACAAAGAGTAACGATTTTTTCATTTTTGTGTTTTTTATTGTTGGATTTTGATTTCAATTGTCATGGTGCCAGTTTCAACAAAATCGGCAGCTGTTACCTTGATAAGTCCTTTTTTGCCATCGACAGTTAAAAATGGAATGATTTTACCGGCTGTTGCAAATTTGCATTTTTGGCTTACATAAGTGGAGTTGTAAGCCACAAGGAGCAAACTGTCGTTGTTGCAACCATCAAACTGAGCTTCGGACACCAATCCATAATCGGAAGTGTGATAATCGTATAAAGTTGCATTCTGAACGGTCCAACCCACAATAGCTGGATATTGCAACTGAGCATCGCCTTGCGCAGGGCACACCAACGATGGACACGGACTTCCGCTGCTCAAATAATAATATGCAATAATATCTATTTCGCTTTCGTGACCAGCCACCGAAGCATCGGTATAAATAGCGCCGGTTGATGCATCGACAAAATGGCCTGCTACAGAATTGTTCTGATAGCCAATTACGAGATTGCTAAAATGGTAAATGGTCCCAAATGCGGAAAGCGAATCGAGTAAAACTGTAAACGAAGCGGTAATTGTATTGCGGTTGTAGTCCATTACAGTAATAACATAAGTATCGCTTGCTTCAAGACCTTTAAAAAAAGTCTTATTCACATCGAGAACAGCGGTATTGATTCCTTCGTCGTAAATGGTCGATGTGCCAGCACTGTTTACAACATCCACTTTTAAATAAGTAAGATTGGACGACAATCCTTCGGCATGAATTCCAAAGCTGATGGTATCGTTGATGTCCAAAACCGCGCTGTCGGACACAAAAGCACCGCCGAGTTTTAGCTGCAGCAATGGTGGAGTTGTGTCAACCTTGTCGTTTTTGCACGAAGCAACAACCAAAATGGCAATAAGAGCAAACCAAAGCAGCTTGATTTTCATAATAATTAATTTGTTATGCATTCAATTGCATATCGGGTGCAAATGTATAAAATATGTTTTAGATTTCGTGGTTTCTTTTTATTTTTTTAGCAGAAACTCAAATATCACGAATTGATTAGCTATATACTTCGGGGAAAAGTCGCTTAACTACAAGAGATTGCTTTTATAGGAGCTTAATGAAACAAAGCCAACCACGAATTTTCGAATTAAAAACCGAAACTTCTTAGCAATTAGAGCGAATGTATTTGCGATTCT
>DYON01000190.1 GCA_020720525.1 Acetofilamentum sp. | reverse complement strand
GGCATTCCCAACCAATTGCCCGCCCCTAAGCCTTTCAACACCGAAGTAAATCACGCTCCCAAACGAAAAGATATTCTTACTGCGGTCGAAAAAAAGCTGGCTTTACAAAATGCATTGCGCTATTTCCCAACCGAATGGCATACAGTTTTGGCTGCCGAGTTTGCTGACGAATTGCGTCGCTACGGACGAATTTATATGTATCGGTTCAAACCCGATTACGAGATGTTTGCTCGACCCATTGGCGAATATCCAGCAAAATGCGAACAAGCAGCATCTATCATGCTGATGATTCAAAACAATCTCGACCCACGCCTAGCGCAGCATCCCGACGAGTTGATTACCTACGGTGGCAATGGAGCAGTTTTTCAAAACTGGGCTCAATATCTGCTCACCATGCAATATTTGGCTACCATGGCCGACGACCAAACGCTGACCATGTACAGCGGTCACCCCATGGGATTGTATCCAAGCCACAAAGACGCACCACGCGTTGTTGTTACCAATGGAATGGTTATTCCAAATTATTCTGACCGCGACGACTACGAACGCATGAATGCAATGGGCGTTTCGCAATACGGACAAATGACTGCTGGCTCGTATATGTACATTGGTCCTCAAGGAATTGTTCATGGAACAACCATTACCGTTTTGAATGCTGGCCGCATGAAAGCAAGCAAAGGAGAAGGATTGGGCGGAATGATTTTCCTCAGTTCTGGACTTGGTGGAATGTCGGGCGCTCAGCCCAAAGCAGCGAAAATTGCTGGTGTGGTTGGTATTGTTGCCGAAGTGAACCCACATGCTGCACAAAAACGACACGACCAAGGTTGGGTCGATGAAATATTCTCCAATCTCGATGCACTCACCAAACGTGCAACCGAAGCCGCACAAAACAAAGAAGCCCTTTCGATTGCCTATCAGGGAAATATTGTTGATTTGTGGGAACATCTCTACAAAAAAGATGTATTTGTTCATATTGGTTCCGACCAAACTTCGCTGCACAACCCTTTTGCTGGCGGGTATTATCCAGCCGGACTTAGCTACGAAGAATCGAATACGATGATGGCCGAACAGCCCGAATTGTTCAAAGAAAAAGTGTATGAGTCGCTTCGCAGACAAACCGAAATCATCAACAAACATGTTGAGCGCGGCACCTACTTTTTCGATTATGGAAACGCATTTTTGCTCGAAGCATCGCGTGCTGGTGCCGATATCATGAAAGCCGACGGAACTTTCAGTTACCCAAGCTATGTTCAAGATATCATGGGACCCATGTGCTTCGATTTTGGCTTTGGACCTTTCCGCTGGGTATGCACATCGGGCAAACCCGAAGATCTCGAAATTTCGGACAATATTGCTGCCGAAGTGTTAGAAACAATTGCTCTCACTGCACCCGACGAAATAGGACAGCAGATGAAAGACAATATTCACTGGATTCGCGAAGCACAAAAGAACAAATTGGTGGTTGGATCGCAAGCACGCATTCTGTATGCCGATGCCGAAGGCCGCATTAAAATTGCCGAAGCTTTCAACAAAGCCATTCGCGATGGAAAAATTTCGGCTCCAATTGTATTGGGTCGCGACCACCACGATGTTTCGGGCACCGACAGTCCTTTCCGCGAGACTTCCAATATTTACGACGGTTCGAGTTTCACCGCCGATATGGCCGTTCAGAATTTTGTTGGCGACGGATTTCGCGGAGCAACTTGGATTTCGCTTCACAACGGTGGCGGCGTTGGCTGGGGCGAAGTAATCAACGGTGGTTTTGGAATGTTGCTCGACGGTACCGACGATTCGGATCGTCGCCTCAAATCGATGCTTTTCTGGGACGTTAACAATGGCATTTCGCGTCGAAACTGGGCACGCAATCCCAATGCCATATTCGCCATCAAGCGAGCCATGGAAGCCGAACCACGTCTGAAAGTAACAATTCCAAATCTGGTCGACGAGAAATTACTCGACAATTTATAAAATATGGATTCGCGCCCATTAGCTGAAATACTACGACCACTTGATGCCGACAATTATGTAGGGCAAGAAAAGTTGATGGGCAACGATGGCATTTTGCGCAAAATGCTGCAAAACAAAGCCATCACTTCGATGATTTTCTGGGGACCCCCGGGTGTTGGAAAAACAACACTGGCTCTGCTTATTGCCAACGAACTCGGACGGAAATTCTACCAGTTGAGTGCCATAAGCAGTGGCGTGAAAGAAGTTCGCGAAGTGATAAGCGCAGCTGCATCCGAAAACAGTCCCATTCTTTTTATTGACGAAATTCATCGTTTCAGCAAATCGCAACAAGACAGTCTGCTTGCAGCAGTCGAACACGGAACGGTGACACTAATTGGCGCCACTACCGAAAATCCATCGTTCGAGGTTATCGCTCCCCTACTCTCGCGCTGCCAAGTGTATGTGCTCGAATCGCTCGGATTAGAACATCTGAATTTGCTTTCGGAAAGAGCTACCCAACACTACCAAAACGAAGGCTTTGAAATAGACATACAGGAAACCGATACGCTTTATCGTTTTTCGGGTGGCGACGCTCGCAAACTGTACAATGCGCTTCAATTGGTTGCAGAGAACAGCATCGAAGACGGAAAAGTTGTAATTACCGATGCCAAAGTAGCCAAAGTGATTCAGCAAAACATGGCGCGCTTCGACAAAAGCGGCGAGATGCACTACGACATCATTTCGGCGTTTATCAAATCGGTACGAGGCAGCGATCCAAATGCAGCTTTGTATTGGATGGCTCGCTTGATTGAAGGCGGCGAAGACCCAAAGTTTATAGCCCGACGAATGCTCATTTTGGCAGCCGAAGACATTGGTTTAGCCAATCCGAATGCACTTCTGATGGCCAATGCTTGCTTCGATTCTATTCACAAAATTGGCTGGCCCGAGTCGCGAATTATACTTGCCGAATGCGCTGTTTATTTGGCATCGTCGGACAAAAGCAATGCTTCGTATTTGGGCATCGATGCTGCGCTCGAAATGGTGCGCAAAACTGGCGATTTGCCTGTGCCGCTTCACCTGCGCAATTCGCCCACCAAGCTCATGAAGGAACTCAACTACGGCAAAGATTACAAATATGCACACGATTACGAGAAGAATTTCGTTGATATGGAATTCCTCCCCGAAAAACTGAGCGGCACCAAATTCTACGATCCAGGCAAAAGTGCGCGAGAAAACAATTTACGCAAGTTTCTGAGCGAGCGATGGAAAGGGAAGTATGGGTATTGAAAATTTTTATGTATTAAAATATTTCGCTTACTATAATTCATCAAAACAAGACTTAATATAAACAGAAAAATAATTTGTATATCTTTGCATCAACTTGTTAAATAAATGAACAATTTCAAAGTTCTTTTTCATTTGGATAGCCTTGTGGAAAAAGTTAAAACCTTTTTTCTCAAAAATATTCAATTATCAGGAATTATATTGATAGTCCTAATCAGTATGCCACTATTTTGGCATCTGGGGAAACTACCAATTCGACTTTGGGATGAATCTCGAAATGTTGCTAACGCATTGGAAATGACTAACAACAATGATTACATTGTTACTCATTTTAAGGGGGAGCCAGATATGTGGAACACTAAGCCTCCACTATTGATATGGCTACAGGTTATTTCCATGAAGATATTTGGGTTTTCCGAAGTTGCTGTCAGACTTCCTTCTGCCCTTGCTGCTTTTTTCACTATTCTAATGCTATTTATTTTCGGCAAACGATTTCTTAAATCTGAATGGCTCGGGTTTTCGGCCGCAATGATTCTTGTAACCTCCTCTGGTTTTGTCAATATACATATTTCTCGAACTGGCGACTACGATGCCCTTTTGATTCTTTTCACAACACTTAGCCTTGTGAGTTTCTATGTGTTTTCGGAAGGTAATAAAACGAAGTACTTGTATGCATTCTTCATATTCACTGCGATGGCAGTATTAACAAAAAGTATTTCGGGGCTACTTTTTCTACCAGGCATTTTGATATATTCTATTTTCACGAAACAAACTATTCCCCTACTCCGTAACCGTCATTTCTATTTTGGATTATCAGCATTCCTATTCATTGTAGTAGGGTATTATTGGTTAAGGGAAATCAATAATCCTGGTTTTTTGGAAGCTGTTCAAGAAAACGAAATTGGAGGACGCTATTTAACCGAAATCGAATCACATAAAGGTCCATTTTGGTTTTACTACACCAATTTAATTAGCACATCTTTTCATTCATGGTATTTACTACTTCCATGTGGTTTTTTGGCTGGGATATATAGTGCTGAAAAGCGTATTAGAAGGCTTACTTTGTATTTGTTAATCCTTATTGTAACATTTTTTCTTATTATTTCATCAGCTAAAACAAAAATTTACTGGTACGATGCCCCGGCATTTCCATTGTACTCCCTTCTTGTTGCAATATTTTTTCAGCAAGTTATTTATTTTCTTAACAATCTCGACATACGCAAACAAAATCTCAAGAAAAACATAATACCCTACCTATTCATATTCATGATTCTTATTACCCCCTATCAAAATATTGTCAACACAACATATCTTCCTGTTGAGGCAGAAGACGCCGTTGAATACTATGAAATTAGCTATTTCCTCAGAGATGCTAAAAAGGGGAAATTCGATCTTAACAATCATCAACTTCTATACTCGGGATATGACGCTCCCACAAAATTATATATCCGAGCACTGCAAGAAAAAGGAGTGAACATCAATTATGGAGAAATGAATCAGCTTTGCGAAAATAGTCTTGTAATTGTATGCCAAGATAATGTCAGACAGTTTGTAGAAGAACATTATAAATGTGAAATTACGAGTAGTCGAAAAAACGTATTAATCTACCGAATATATGGACCAAAGTCAGATTCATGAGCCAGATATTTCAGTTGTTGTGCCCGTATTCAACGAAGAGTGTACTATAGCTGAGCTTTTCACAAGGATCAAAGATGCTGTGACAAAAATATCAGATTACTACGAAATAATTTTCGTTAATGACGGCAGTTCTGACAACACTTTATCTAAACTCATTGATGTTAGTGAACTCGACGAAAGTGTTTTTTACATCAATTTTAGTCGGAATTTTGGCCATCAAATTGCAGTCACAGCAGGAATAGACTATTGTCGAGGGAAAGCAGTCATCATAATTGATGGCGATTTGCAAGACCCCCCAGAACTAATTCCAGAGTTATACGCCAAACATAAAGAAGG
>DYON01000545.1 GCA_020720525.1 Acetofilamentum sp. | reverse complement strand
AACAAAATATTACGTGCCCCCACCTCATCACGATTGATCCATTGTCCATTTTGCAATTGAACTCGTTTTGCCGAGCCAATATTACGCACTTCACCCGTTTCTGGATGAGTTTTACTCGTGTAGGCTTCACTGACATCTTGCACGTATTTACCAAATTCAAACGCTTTGTGTTTCAAAAATTGTTTGAAGCGATAATGCGCAAATGTCAGCATACTACGCACTGTTTTGTTTTTCAGCTTACGACCTGATTTACTGACCATTTGTGAAGTTTCAAAGGTGGGCAGTAAAATGTGATCAAAATTAGATACCAAAAACAGTGCAGCTTTATGGTGCAGTTCATCAATCAGATTTTTGACTTTTTCGCGCATTCGGCTTGCAGCCAGTTGCATCTTGCGTTTCTTCTGCTTGCCTACTTTGCTCATTCTTGATATTAAATCATCAAGATAAAATGCAAGTCGTTGAATCCGTGAAAAATCATATTCTCCGATGTGACCACACTGTTCGTCTGAATAGAAGGTGACAAAGGTTCTTACGCCTGGATCAATCGCTACAACGCGGGCTTGGTTATCGCCATAAGGTACACGTTGTTGTTTTCTTGGGAGCGCGAGAAACCATTTGCCAGCACGCCATATCAAACGTGAATCCATTAATACTTCTGGTAAAGATTCACTATAAAACAAGCCTTTACCTGATACTCTTGGATAAATGCCATCTTGTTTAATGGCTGAATTCGGAATAAAACAGCTTTGTTCTGGCTGTTTACGACTGCGAAATTTTGGGCGACCTTTGGCTTTAAAGAACGCATTGACCGCTTCTTTTATCGCTATTCCTTTGATTTGAAATGGGCAACTCTTTGTCCATTCTGGCAATATCTGAGTTGCATATTTCTTAATTTCCATCCAATTGGGTGTCCAATTGACACATGACCTAATGAAATTAATCGTCCAATTGAACACAAAACGTGGTACACGCAACCAATAATGAAAGGTTTCACGTTGTGGTTTCGTTGGATAAAGCTTCA
>DYON01000544.1 GCA_020720525.1 Acetofilamentum sp. | reverse complement strand
AGTTGCCTATTTTAGAAAATTCTTAGATAAAAACTTGCTGACGTTGCGTAATGAGCTGCTATTAGGCAATGTTCAGGTTGGGCAATACCACTATTTTACCATTTACGACCCCAAAGAACGCAAAATATGTGCGGCAACATTTCGTGAGCGGGTTTTGCACCATGCTTTAATGAATGTGTGTCATGCCAATTTTGAAAAGTATCAAATTTTCGACAGCTATGCAAGTCGCCTTGGAAAAGGAACTTATGCTACATTAGAGCGTGCTTCAGTCTTCCAGTATCAATACAAATGGTTTTTAAAATTGGATGTCCGCAAATATTTTGACAGCATCGACCATGCAATACTAAAACAGTTGCTTGTGAAAAGGTTTAAAGATAAAGTATTGCTTCAGATTTTCTTTCAAATAATTGATAGTTATCAAACATTGGAGTGCAAAGGCTTGCCAATTGGTAATCTAACAAGCCAGTATTTTGCCAATCATTATCTTGCACTTGCCGACCATTATATTAAAGAGAAATTGCAGGCATCGGCTTACGTTCGCTACATGGACGATATGGTAATTTGGTCAAACGATAAAAACATGCTTCTTAAAATTGGCAAAGACTTTCAGTCGTTTATTAAAACTGAATTATCCTTGACATTAAAACCATTTTGCTTAAACTCAACCGACAAAGGCTTGCCGTTTCTGGGATATATGCTATTTCCCAAAACTGTTTTGCTGAAAAACAGTAGTCGTAAGCGTTTTAAAGCAAAATTGAAACAATACACCTATAAACTGAACAATGCAGAATGGAATCAAGCGGAATATCAAGCACACGTATTGCCGTTAATTGCTTTTGCAAAACATGCAAACACGTTTAATTTAAGAAAAGAATATAATTAAATGATGAAAACAGGGTAATAGCTAAGGGGGGGCGAACCGCATGAACCGTGGCGGTAGCTGGAACAATAATGCGAACAATTGCCGGACGGCGAACCGCAACAACAACACTCCAGACAACCGCAACAACAACATAGGCTTC
>DYON01000189.1 GCA_020720525.1 Acetofilamentum sp. | reverse complement strand
GTACATTTGCAAGGCTGTCGAATTTTTGTTTGAGCGATGTTTTGGTGAAATCGACTACCACAATGGCAACACAACCAGCAGCAACAGAACTGTAGCTAAAACAGAGATTGACCAAAAGAGAACCCGTCGGCGCATTAACTACAATTTAGCTTTTTCTTGCTCGATAGGTGAATCCAAATTTGCTTGCTCATCTTTTTTTATTAGAGAGAAGCCAAAGAAAAGCGAGTTGGCCAAAAAACCGATGATTGCAATGTAATAGCCAATCCCAAGCGAAATGATGATAATCATTTTCCCTTTTCCAGGAATTTGACCTGTTACATCGAAATAGAAGCCAATCAAACTAAGTAAGCCTAAAATAGAAACGGCCAAAGCCGCAATTCGTGCTTCTTTCTTTTTAAGAAAAGCCAAAACCAATCCAGCAGCAGCCAAAACAAAGGCGGCCAAAACATACAGATTGGGTTGTATTTGTTCCACATCTTCTCCTTCGCCAACATGAGTTCCGGTGACCATATCTATGCCATTGAGTCGAGCAATGGTTGTATCGCCACATTTCACCAAAACAAATGGCAACAAGAAGGCAATCAGAATTACTGGAAACGAAATCTTTGGAAATAGTGATTTGAATTTCATAGCGTTGAAATTGATGAATTTGAAGCAAATATACGAAAGAGTCTAACAACAATCAATTCAATCGATCAGCTAATTTACGCATTTCGATGGCAGGAGAAACATTTCGATACAGAATATTGAAAACGGTATTAACGATGGGCATATCTACTTTGTACAATTCATTAATCTCGGTCATACATTTTGCGGCATAATAGCCTTCGGCAACTTGTTTCATTTCAATGCGAGAATAATTCACACTGTAGCCTTTGCCAATCAGATTGCCAAATGCACGATTGCGGCTAAATTGGCTGTAGGAGGTTACAATAATATCGCCCGAATAGGACGAAAGATTAATATCGCGCTTGCAATGGTTGATGGCATCGAGAAAACGACGCAATTCGAGAATAGCTCCGATGGTGAGTACGCTTAGAAAATTATCGCCATAGCCAAGTCCAACGCTAATTCCAGCTGCAACAGCATAAATATTTTTTAGTACTGATGCAAATTCAATCCCTTCAACATCCGACGAAACTGTAACTTTAATATTTCGGGTCGAAAACAAATCGCTCATCAAGGTGGTAATGTCGCTGTTTTTCGATGCCAAGGTAATATACGAAAGCTTGTCCATAACAACCTCTTCGGCATGGCATGGGCCAGCAATCATTCCAAAATTTTGGGCTGGTGTATTGTATATTGTATGGAAGTAATGGCTAATAACAGCATTGTATTCGGGAACAATTCCCTTGATAGCAGAAATAATAATTTTCTCGTTCAGCAATTTGGGGTCGATGCCTTCGAGTTGCTTATGAAGAAATGCTGCGGGAATACCAAAAATAATAATATCGGATCGTTTTATAATGTCTTCGAGGTCGTTGCTTAGATACAGCAAAGAAGAATTGAACTCGGTTGAACTAAGGTAATCGGGGTTGTGACCAAAATTTTGGATAGAATCTATTATTTCCTGACGGCGAATAAACCAATTGATTTTTTTGGATTGATTTTGCAGCACTTTTGCCAAAGCAGTTGCCCAACTACCTCCACCAACAATCCCAATTCTATTCGCAATTTTCATCATTACTCGTCAGAATGTAACATCGACCGATGTGCTAAATTCGCCACGAAGGTAGGTAATTTTTGCAACATCGCCTTTTTTGTAGTTGGCAAGTGCTTTCATATATGACATGATGTCGGATACATTGTAGTCGCCAATTTGAACAATAACATCACCGGCAAGAAAACCAAAATTGGCTGCTGTTTTACCAGGAGTAACGGCGTCGATGCGCAAACCCTTTCCAGCCCAAGCATGATCGGGAATAATACCTAAGGAAATTCCAGATCGTTTTCGCGGAGCATTGTTTTCGGCTTCTGTTTCTTTGAACGACAGCGAATCCATTCCATTAAGGGCCACAACGATGTTTTCGGCAAGGCAGAGCACATCGACCATTCCACGAAAATTAATCTTATCAACATCGTCGGAGGGTGTGTGATAATCTTTGTGCATGCCCGTGATGAAAAATATCACGGGGATTTTCTGCATATAAAACGACATTTGGTCGGAACCACTCAACCCCGACGAAGTCCGATTCTGCTTAATCAACCCTGGATCGGAAGCCGTGAGAAGACTATCCCACTGTGTTGCTGTTCCTGTTCCAATAAGATTAATTGACGGTTTTACAGAGTCGAGACGCCCAACCATATCGAAATTGAGCATGGCCAACATGGATGAATTGTTGACGTTGTGTTGACTTAAAAAAGCCTTGCTTCCGAGCAAACCCTTTTCTTCTGCACTAAATGCGATAAAAAGATAATTGTGTTTGTTGTAGCCAGCTTCTTTAATTCGCCGAGCTATTTCGAGCAAAAGAACAGTGCCACTTCCATTGTCGTCGGCGCCGTTGTGAATAGTTGCTGGACCATTGAATCGCGAGGCAAATCCACCAAAGCCCAAATGGTCGTAATGCGCTCCCAGAACAATAGTTGTGGGTTTGTTGTTGTCGATAAACGCAGCTACATTGTACCCTGTTTGTTCGTTTTTTGAAAAACTATTCGAGCTAAAAATGCTATCGCCTATGTTTTCGAGCAATAGTGCCGACAACTTGGTATTGGCGCCAAGAACAGGAATGGTTGGCGGAATTGGCTTCGGTATCCAATTGGAAGAAATCGGAAATTTTTTCCAATTGCTTGTGGTTAAAACAATTGCAGCAGGGTTGCGCGACGAAGCCAGCAAAACTGCACTCTGAACCATGTCGAAATAGCTCAAACAATTGTCGAGCTTGTGGCAAGTATCGCTGTAGTTTACATCAATTACAAACACCAATCCCTGATTCGAAACCGAATCGGTTCCTGCATAATTTTCGGGATTAAGCCCACAACCAACAAAATGAGTTTTCCCCTCGAAGTCGTAGCCTACCAAGCGGTTGAGGTAGAAAAAATGATTGTCCAATTCGTATTCTTTCGACTGAAAAGAGATAGAGCCCACGGAATAAGAGCAACCCTCGGAAAACGAAAACGGAATAGCATATTCTTTTCCTGGAATTGGTGGAATTTGAAACTGCTTGAAATAATTCACCAAGTAATCGCGTGTCATCAATTCGCCTTGAGTACCAGCCTCGCGTCCTTGCAGGCTATCGCTTGCCAGAACACTCAAATTGACTTTCATAGTCGAAAAAAAGTCGTTTTTTTCGCTTGGAGAATAAGAAACCTTGTTCTGCCCATGCACAAATATGGTAGGCACAAGCCAAAACCACAAGAAAAGAATTCGAAACATATAGTTCAATTAAAGTCCCAAAACATTTTTACCTTGTTTGAAAACGATGTCAACTGGAATTTTATTTTCCTGAAGCTTATCGAGATCTTTTTGCAAATCGGCTGGCACAATGCCATCGGTTTCGACCCATTTTTTGGCAGCAGCATAATCGCCTTCGCCTTGAATAGTGATAATTTTATTTACAAGAGCAATAACCACATCGGGCATTTTGTCGAAATTTACAAGATAAAGACCTTTGTCGCTGCGCGAAATGGCACCATTGTCCATGAAAAAATTGAAACACATCATATTGGCTTTTCCATGCGCACTGGCAGCTCCAAAACGCACTGAGCGAAAAATTCCAGCAACAAACGAAACATAGTTTTCTTTGATGTCGCCATCGGTTATTTCGCCCATTTCACGAAGTTTGGTTACAAGAAAAAGACCGGTGATATCGGCTTTGCCTTCTTCAAGTGAAGAATACATATCTTGTAAAACTTCTCTCACATTGCCTTTTCCATTTACGGTGTTTTTGATTCCAAGACCATGAGCTACTTCGTGAAACATTACATTATGAAAAAACGCATCGAATTTCACATACTGACGTTGCGATGAATCGATTAAAATGTTTGCAATGGGCAACAAAATTTTGTCGAATTTGGCCTGCATCGAATTTTTAAGTTGCAATTTGCGTGTGCCTTTGTTTAGTTGAACCTTTTCGTCGTTGGGCAAATTGATTGCAATAGTTTTGCTTCCTGCATTGCAATCGCCACCATAGTAAACAGTCGAATACACGTTCATATCGCTATCGGCACCAGGAACTTCTTTTTTGTATTTATCGTCAACAGGAAGCTGTTTCTGCAAATCGGGCAACAATTTGGCAAAACGCTCAAGTTTTTTGCTCCACTCAATGTCTTTAATAAGAATAAACGATTCAAAAGAGGCTTTATAGCCAAACAAAGCGTCTTCGTAGTTTTCGATTGGTCCTACCACAAAGTCGATATTCGAAGTTTTCATGTCCATCCAAGCCATGTCGCTCGGATAATAGTCGGAGGTGATTAAAGCTTCGGCGCGGAGTTCGAGATATTTTTTGAAGCCAGCATCGTCGGCTAATTTTGCTGCTTCAAGAAGCAAATCGTGTGCTTTTGTGAGTTGTTCTTTGTATGCTTCGTGAAACCAAACAACTTTTAAACTTCCATCGTCGTTGCGACGAATAAGAGTGTAAAGACTTGTTTTATCGGGATTGTCGAATTTTTCAAATTCTTCTTTGGTCATGTCGGTTGGATAGAAGTTGGCTCCTAGAGGTTTTTCGCCAATACCATCGATGAACGATTTGTTGTCGCCCAAGCGATCCCATGGTCCATAATTGATTTCGGCAAAACGTTTTGCATCGGCATCTTTGATGGTGTCGAGAAAACCAGATTTATCGCCCAAAGATTGTATCCAATAAAGCTCGTTCATCAAATCGGCAACATCGAAAAGAATGACAAGTATTTGTTTTTCCTTATCGGAAAGATGGCTGATGTCGGCAGTAAGTTCTACTTCGGCATATTGGTTCACTTTATCTTTCATAGAAACGGTTGTTGAATCAGTTTTTTGATCATCTTTTTTCTTGTCGGAACCGCAAGAAGAAACGATGGCAGCGGCGAAAACAAATGCTAGAATGAAAGCAAGGTTTTTCATGGTTGTTAAATTTTGAGCTAAGGTAGAAATTATTTTTGAAGTAGATGAATATGACTATAAAATGCGTCGGGAAATATCCGTCGTTCATATATTTGGTAACGGACTATAATTTCTATTGGCAATAAAATTCTTTTGGTATAGGCGTTTAAGTCGCTGTTGATTTAGGAAAATTTGCTACTTTTTTGGC
>DYON01000188.1 GCA_020720525.1 Acetofilamentum sp. | reverse complement strand
GATCATTTGGGCAAGGGCGAAGCGCGAGCTTAACTTGTCCCGCTAGGTGGGATGAGTACCTGCTCACAACGCTTGTATTCTCTGTGGTTGGCATAAAGAATTGGATAACAAATAAAAATTTAGACAGTTCTTAAGATGGCCGAAGCTATGCCATCAATCGGCAATGCTTTCAAAACCTTTGCTGCGCTGCGCATGCTAAAAGACTGCCTGCGCACCGACATTCCAGCGTTCGGCTACTGACGAACATGCAAGCGTCGGGATCTATAAAAAAAGCACCATTTTGAGGATGGTGCTTTGGAAGGAATGAGAAAATAGGATGTTTATCTGTTCAGATATTGTTGAGCAAATTCAATTCCAGCATTGAATGCGCTGAGGTTTATTGCAACCACTTCTTCGCCTTTACGTCCGAAAAGATTGCGAATTGCATTTTCGAAATAGTTTTTTTCAATTCCCAAAAAAGCAAAAGCGGCACCCAGCATTACCATATTTGCCGATTTAGGGGCTTTAAGTTCGGCAGCTATACCGTCGGCATCGATGAGAATATGGTTTTTTATCTTGCGTATTTCGTTGTAAATAGCTTTGGCTTCGGGATAGTTGGTTATATTGATAAAAGGTTTAGAATTGGTAACCAACCAACCATCGGCATTAAGATAGGGCAAATAGCGCAGCGATTCCATGGGTTCAACCGACAAAATCATGTCGGCTTGTCCAAAGGGGATGAGATCGGAATGCACTGTGTTTTCCGAAATGCGAAGATGGCTTTGTACATCGCCGCCGCGTTGGCTCATGCCATGAACTTCGGCTTGCTTCAGAAACCAGCCTTTATCGACAGCAGCCAAGCCAATAGTTGCAGCAATGGAAAGAATTCCTTGTCCGCCTACACCTGATAATATAATGTCTCTTTTCATAATACTTTCGGGATTAAATAGTTTTGATTTTGAATTTTTCGCGCATTCTGCGGTTTAGAGTTTGAATACATTCGCGGGTTGGAATAATCACCGAAACGCCATTGTAGTTCAATTCTTCGGCAAATATTTGTGTGTTTTCTTCGTGATTTTTTCTGAGTGGTTTAAGAATGCGAATATGTTCGGGTTCAACACCAATACCTTTTACGATATTTTCGAGGCGGCCAAAAGCTGCAGAATCTTGACCACCAGTCATTCCAGTAGTTGAATTGTCGAGAATTACCACAGTAATTGGTGTTTTCGCTATAACGGCGTCGAGCAAACCAGTCATTCCACTGTGGGTGAATGTTGAGTCGCCAATGACGGCAACTGCAGGAACCAATCCAGCATCGGCAGCACCTTTGGCCATGGGTATTGAAGCACCCATATCGACACAACTGTTGATTGCTTCGAATGGAGGAAGTGCGCCAAGAGTATAGCAGCCAATATCGCTAAATACGCGACCTTTGGAATATTTGCGCAAAGCTTCGTTCATTGCATTGTAGCTATCGATGTGCGGACAACCAACACAAAGGCTGGGTGGGCGACCTACAACCATTTCGGGTTCGGGAAGTCCATAAGTATCGGTCAAACCGAGAGCTTTTGCAATAATATTCGGATTTAATTCGCCAGAGCGAGGTATTTTCTCGTCGAAACGACCCGAAACATTTACTCCACGGCGAAGCAAACCAGCAATCAATTCCTCCACAAGCGGGTAACCATCTTCGAGCACCATTACTTTTTGTGTGGCATCAACCAGTTTTTCGACCAAATTGAGGGGTAGGGGATATTGACCAATTTTGAGTATAGGATAAGGACAGCCCTTGGGGAAATTTTCCATCAGATAGTTGTAGGCAATACCACAAGCAATAATTCCCATCGATTTGTCGGAACCGTCGATGTATTCGTTGAATCCAGCAGTAGCACTTTCGTTGCGGAAAGCATCTTGCATGCCCAGCAAACCACTGTAGCGGCGGCGAGCAATAGCAGGGAGCAATACAAATTGGCGCAAATCGGAAGGCAACGACATGGTATTCTGTTCGCGGCTTTGGCTGCGTGCAACACCAGCACGGCTATGAGCAAGGCGTGTTGTGATGCGCATCAATACAGGAACTTTATATTTTTCGCTCAATTCAAATCCATAATGAACCATATCGTATGCTTCTTGCTGATTGGATGGTTCAAGAATGGGAATAAGAGCGAATTTGCCATAATAACGACTATCTTGCTCATTTTGAGAGGAATGCATCGATGGGTCGTCGGCCGAAATCACTACCATTCCACCGTTTGCGCCAGTAATGGCTGCATTCATAAATGGATCGGCTGCTACATTCAGACCTACGTGTTTCATACAAACCATGGTGCGTTTACCAGCATACGACATGCCAATGGCTGTCTCCATAGCGGTTTTTTCGTTGGTAGTCCACTGCGCAATAATTCCTTTTTCTTTAGCTTCTTTGCTTGCGTGAACGTATTCGGTAATTTCGGTAGAGGGAGTTCCAGGGTAGGCATAAATTCCCGAAATTCCAGCATCGATGGCTCCCAGTGCAATGGCTTCATCGCCAAGTACTAATAGTTTTTGCATATTTTATCGTTGAGTTATTCTGGTACAAACCTACATGAAATTTCTTAAATACACAATACGTTAGAAAAAAAATGACAATGAATTGGTGTTTATTTGACGAAATGAGTTCATCTTGGGAGCAAAATGAAAAAAAAGTAACAAAATGTTGCCTATAAAATATATTGTAAGTATTTTTACAACATGAATTATCTGATGCATTTGGTATTGAGCGGCGATGATCCAGATATTATTATCGGAAACTTCATTGCTGATCATCTTAGAGGTAGCCGAATAATAAACGAATTGCCCAATCCTGTAAAAAAAGGAATTTTGCTGCATCGAGCCATCGATAGTTACAGCGACACACATAGTGCTGTTCGAAACAGTGTAAGGCTGATGCGCCCGTCGCATTTTCATTACGCTCCAGTTGCTGTTGATATTTTGTACGATCATTTTCTAATTAAAAATTGGAAGCTGTTTGTAAAAATCTCTTACAGCAATGTGGTTGAATCATTTTACAAATTGCTTGAGCAAAGGCTCGAAACACTGCCCGCTAAAAGTAAAAAGATTTCGCTTAAACTCATGGAACACAAATGGTTCGATAAGTATGAGACTTTTGAGGGATTGGTCGAAATTTTTGAGATGGTCGATCGGCGCGCTTCGTTTCGGAGCGAGTTGCCCAATACAGTAAAATATTTGCTTGTGTATTATTCGGAATTGGAAAACGATTTTCTTACATTTACTCCAGATATTTTTACCTTTGTATCGTTGCACAATCGTTATAGAATGTAAATCAATTGTTATGAAATATTTTTTCCTTCTTTTGCTTGTCGTTTCGATGTTGTTTGTTTCTTGTGGAAGTTCAAACGAACAAGCAACCGTTGATACAAATTGGATGGACACCCTAAAAGAAATTCCAGCCGATCAGATTCTTGTTGCTGCCGATTCGCAAAAAATTGGTTTTAAAAGCGGTATTGTTGTTTATACGTCTTCCACCATGGGAATTACGCAGGAAGTTATTTTTTGGTTCAACAATTTTGGCACGAAAACTCGTACCGAAATCAAATCGGAAATGCTGGGACAGAAAGTTCACCAGCTGAGCTTTGTGCTCGATACGCTCATTTACAATATCGACATGATTGCAAAAGAAGGAACTTGGAATATTCTGAAGTCCGATAGCTCTGATAATCTGAATTTTAGACATATTACTGCTGCCGATAAAGAGAAATATCAAATCGAAGAACTCCCTAAAGAGACCATTCTTGGGAAAGAATGCAAGGTGATAAAGATGCAGCAAGTTTCGGAAGGTCAATCAATCGATATGACAGTTTGGGTGTGGGATGGAATTCCGCTCAAAACGGTTTCGCGCATTTCGGGCCTCGAAGTTCTAATGGAAGCAAAAGAAGTGAAAGTGAATTTGATTTTCCCCGACAATGTGTTCGAAATACCCAAAGGCGTTACAGTAATCGAAGAAGTGGTTGCAACCGACAGCATTCAATCTTGATTTAAACTTTTTATGGAAACACGATACTAATTTTGATTGTCGGATTTCTACTATTCGGCTATTTTAGCGATACTTTTTTGTCGATTCTCAACTTACGAATCTTCCATACCGATGTTCCGAAAAGTTTGCAAGATTTTTATTCATCGGGCAAATACCGCGAAACTCGCAGTTACACCCGCGAAAGAATCCACTTGCACTATGTTTCGTCGGCTTTTCAGATTGTTATTATTTTGATTCTCATTTTAGGTGGTGGTTTTGCTCTCATCGACGATTTTGCCAAATCGCTTTGGGGCAGCGAAACGGGGCATTCCATAGCGTTTTTGGTTATACTGTTTGTTGGTTTCGACGTTCTTTCAATTCCATTTCAATGGTACTCAACTTTTAGCATCGAAGAAAGGTATGGTTTTAACAATACAAGTCCGTCAACATTTATTGTCGATAAACTTAAAGCGTACGTTATATCTGTCGTAATTGTTGGTGGATTGTTTTGGCTTTTATCGACGATATATTTTTCGAATCCAGCATATTTTTGGTTGTTGGCTTGGGCAATCGCTACATTTTTTTCGTTGCTAACGACTATGTTTTACAGCAATGTGATTGTTCCACTGTTCAACAAACAAACGCAATTGGAGGCGGGAGAGCTTCGCGATAAAATTGAGCAGTTTGCAGGAATCACAGGTTTTGTGCTGAAAAACATTTTTGTAATCAACGGAAGCAAACGTTCCACCAAAACCAATGCTTATTTCACAGGAATTGGTCCCCAGAAGCGAATTGTTTTGTACGATACGCTCATCGAGCAGCATTCGACCGACGAAATAGTTGCTATTTTGGCTCACGAAATAGGTCATTACCGCAAGAAGCATGTGCTTACTGGTTTTATTTTGAGCAACGTTTTAATGTTGGGAGTATTGTATTTGTTCAATATAGTACTAATTATGCCCGATTTTGCTTTAGCATTGGGTATGCAACCGACCTTGCATGCTTCGTTGTTTGTTTTTGCAATGCTTTTTAGCCCCATATCGATGATTATTTCAATCGTTTCCAATATGATTTCGCGAAGGCACGAGTTTGCTGCCGATAAGTTTGCTGCCGACCATGGAGTTGGATTGGCTTTAGGCGAAGCATTGAAAAAATTGTCGGTCGATAATTTAAGCAATTTGACGCCGCATCGATTGTATGTTTTTGTGAATTATAGTCACCCGCCAGTATTAGAGCGATTGAAAAGGCTTTTTTGAATTTTTTGTATCCCTGCCTGACTGTCGCCAAGGCAGGCAGGGAAGGGCGGC
>DYON01000004.1 GCA_020720525.1 Acetofilamentum sp. | reverse complement strand
TTCGGCTTCTAATTCGAATAATTCGTGGTTATCTCAAATTGAATCTGCCACTGAGAAAAGAAGAAGGGCATTTGTTTTTTTAGCTCATAATAATACAGAGCCTTGTCGAAATTGTATTGAGCTCGATAAATATTGCCAATATTGTTGAGACAACTGGAGGTCTTTACGTTGTTGTTTTCTGCTTCAGAGAGTTTAAGTGCCGTAAAAAGAGCATCGGCCGATTTGTCGTAGGCACCAATGTTCTTGTAAACCATTCCAGAAAGCAACAAAGCATTTATTTTGTCATTAGCATAACCCATCTGACGGCTCATCGACAAAGCAAGTTGTGAATATTCGAGTGCCTGAGCTGGGTTCGATTTTACAACATCGTATGCCAAATCGGTTAATGCATCAATCTTCTTTATTTTGGTGGTATCGGCTGTTGTTAGCTTCGAGAGCGAAAACGCTTGCAGTTGAAGAATTGCAAGAATAGCAAACAAAAGAAGTAGTTTCTTGAATAAACCTCAGCAATTGAACGAAGCAAATTCTTGCCGAAGATAGCAATAATTTATTTTTTAACAAAAAAGAAAATGCAAAAATCTACAGTTTTCGCTGAACTTCAATTTCGGTGAAGGCTTCGATAATGTCGCCCACTTTCACGTCGTTGTAATTTTGAATACCAATACCGCAATCTTGACCAGTGTAAACTTCTTTCACATCGTCTTTGAAGCGGCGCAACGAAGCAAGAGCGCCAGTGTGAACAACAATTCCGTTGCGGATGAGATGAACCTTGTTAGCTCTCACCATTTTACCGTCAAGCACCATACAGCCAGCAATGGTTCCCAATTTGGTGATTTTGAAAACTTCGCGAACTTCGATACTTGCAACCACTTTTTCTTCGATGGTAGGCTCGAGCATACCTTCGATAGCATCTTTAACCTGCTCGATGGCATCGTAAATAACAGAGTAAGTGCGAATATCGATTTGTTCATTTTCGGCCAATTTGCGAGCGGCAACACTCGGACGAACTTGGAATCCAATGATAATAGCATTCGAAGCAGTTGCAAGCAAAACATCCGATTCAGTAATTCCACCAATTGCTTTATGAATAACATTCACCTGAACGCTTTCGGAACTTAGCTTGAGAAGCGAATCGGACAAAGCTTCAACCGATCCGTCAACATCGCCTTTAACAATGATATTGAGCTCTTTGAAGTCGCCAATAGCAATACGACGACCAATTTCGTCGAGAGTAATATGTTTTTGAGTACGCAGCGATTGCTCACGAATAAGTTGCTGACGTTTCAATGCAATTTCTTTAGCCATTTTTTCGTCGGCATGGCAGGTAAGCTTGTCGCCAGCGGCAGGAGCTCCATTGAGACCCAAAATAACTACCGGAGTTGATGGACCAGCTTCTTTTACTGGTTGGTTGCGTTCGTTGAACATGGCTTTCACACGACCAAAGTAGCTTCCAGCAAGAATTACATCGCCAACGTGCATGGTGCCAGTATGAACGAGAATAGTTGCCATGTATCCGCGACCTTTGTCGAGCGAAGATTCAATTACAGAACCAGTAGCAAGTTTATTGGCATTGGCTTTAAGTTCAAGAATATCAGCTTCGAGCAACACCTTTTCGAGCAGTTTTTCGATGTTCAAACCATGTTTGGCATCAACTTCTTGGCTCTGATATTTTCCGCCCCATTCTTCAACAAGCAAATTCATACCAGCGAGTTGCTCTCTGATTTTTTCGGGATTTGCCCCTGCTTTATCGATTTTTGTCATAGCAAATACCATAGGAACTCCAGCTGCACGAGCATGGTTGATAGCTTCGATGGTTTGAGGCATCACTTGGTCGTCGGCTGCAATTACAATAATGGCAACATCGGTAATTTTTGCTCCACGAGCACGCATAGCTGTAAACGCTTCGTGGCCTGGAGTATCGAGAAATGCTATTTTGCGTCCATCGAGTGTTACTTCGTATGCACCAATATGCTGGGTAATACCACCCGACTCGCCGGCAATGATGTTACTTTTTCGAATATAGTCGAGCAACGATGTTTTGCCATGATCGACGTGACCCATAACGGTAACAACAGGTGCTCTTGGAGAGAGGTCTTCTGGGTTTTCAACTTCTTCATCATGCATTTCTTGTTCTTCTTCGACCGAAACAAATTTCACGTCGAATCCAAACTCAGATGCTACAATGGTGATGGCTTCGGCATCGAGGCGCTGATTGAGCGAAACAAAAAGACCTAAGCTCATGCAACTCTGAATAACCTTAACAGCAGGAACATTCATCATGGAGGCAAGTTCGCTTACGGTAATAAATTCGTTTACCTTAAGAACACTTTGACCTTTTTCGAACTCCTCTTGCTCTTCCATTCGTTGTTGCTGATTGGCATCGCGCTTCAAACGGCGGTATTTCGACGATTTCGATTTTGGAGAACCCTGCAATTGAGCAAGAGTTTCTTTGATATGCTTGTCGATATCTACTTCCGATATTGCAGGACGCGAATCGGCCTTTTTAAACTTAAGACTGCGAGGCTTGCTTTTATTCTGAATGTCTTTGTTTACAGTTGTTGGATTCTGTGCAACAGGAGTTTCTTTTTTCTTCTGAATTCGTGCGCGTTTTTTACGCTCCAGTTTTGCTCTGTCGCTTGGCTTTTCGCCTACTTTGGCTGGCTTTTTCTCGAATTGCGTCAAATCGATGAGACCAACATGCTTCGGACCAGCAAGTTTAGTAAATTCTGGTTTGATATACCGGTTGTCTTCGGCAGGAACAACTTCTTCGGTAGGAGCAATTACGGTTTCATTCGTTTCTGCTACCACTTTTTCAACAACGGTTTTCTCTACGGTAGTTGTTTCTACAACTTTTTTTTCAATGATTTCAGAAACAACAACCTCTTCTTTTTTTGCTGGTTCCTGTTTGTTCTTTTTGTGTTTTTTCTTGTTGAATTGATCCAAATCGATTTTGGCAACAATTTTTATTCCTGGAAGCTCGTGTTTTTCGGTTTCAAATTCTTCAACTGCTGTTTTTTCAACTTCGGCAACAACAATGCTTTCGGCTTTTTCCTCAACAACTTCTTCGGCAACCACTTTTTCGGGCACAATCAACTTTTCTTCTACGAGAGATTTTTGTTCTTCCTCTACTTTTTTTACCAACTCTTTTTTATTCTTCTTGTGCATATCTAAATCAACGTGCCCAATAATTTTGAGTCCTGGTTTAGATACTTCTTTTTCGGGAACAATTTCTTGCTCAACTTCATTTTCAACAGGTTTAACAACTTCAGCACCAACCACATTTTCTTTTGCAGACGTAGCGATTTCGGCAATAATTGTATCTGACTCTTCTTCGTTAACTTGTACTTCTTTTTTAGCGGTGAGATGAATGCGCATACTTTCCTGCTTTTCAGTACGATCCGAATGGAACGCTTTCAGCAGTGCATTGTAAGCCTCTTCGCCAATTTTCGCATTGGGGTTGTCAACAGGAAACCCATTTTTATTCAGAAACTCAATTACGGTGCTTACACCAACATTAAGCTCTGTTGCCACTTTTCCCAATCGTTTTACTCCTGAGTTGTTATCCATATATTATTAATCCGGTTCCTGAAAACGGTGTAAAATTACAAATTTTTATTCACAGTCAGTTGAATAAGAACATTTATACTGATTTTGCTTACAGCTAATCGCAGCCAAATTATTCAAATTCACTTCTGAGAATTCGTAAAACTTCGTCAACTGTCTCTTCTTCGAGGTCGGCGCGAACTATAAGCTCATCTCTAGGTATTTCGAGAACGCTTTTGGCTGTATCGCAACCAATTTTTTTGAAAGTTTCGATGATCCACTCATCAATTTCGTCAGAGAATTCCATCAAATCAACATCGTCTTCAAATTCGGTGTCTATTTCGCGGAAAACTTCAATTTCGTAATCGACAAGCTTCGAGGCTAATTTGATGTTTTGCCCACCCTTGCCAATGGCCAGCGAAATCTGATCGGGTTTCAGATATACTTCGATGGTTTTCTTTTCTTCTTTGATGTTGATGGATGATATTTTTGCAGGACTGAGCGAACGACTTACAAAAACAGATAGATTGGCCGAATAGTTAATCACATCAATGTTTTCGTTGCGAAGTTCACGCACAATGCCATGAATACGCGAGCCCTTCATTCCAACACAAGCTCCTACAGGATCGATGCGGTCGTCGTACGATTCAACAGCAACTTTTGCACGATCGCCAGGCTGACGCACAATTTTGCGAATGGTAATCAAGCCATCAAAAATTTCGGGCACTTCCTGTTCAAACAAACGTTCGAGCAACACAGGCGATGTTCGTGATAAAATAACAAAAGGAGTGTTGTTTTTGAACTCAACGCGATCAACAACCGCACGAATGGTATCGCCTTTTTTGTAAAAATCGGACTGAATCATTTCGGTGCGCGGCAAAACCAATTCATAGTCTTCGTCGTCGAGAATGAGAAGTTCTTTTTTCCAAACCTGGCTCACTTCGCCCGAAACTATCTCGCCAATACGCTCTTTGTATTTCTGGTAAATATTTTCTTTTTCAAATTCCATCACCTTGGCTTTAAGCATCTGATGAATGCTCTGAATATCGCGTCGGTCGAAATTGGTGATGTCGAATCCAGCTACAACCTGCTCGCCAACTTCGAAGTCGGGCTCAATTTTAACAGCTTCGGAATAAGCAATTTCAGCCGTAGGATTCACCACATCTTCGTCGGCAACAATAGTTCTACTATGCCAAATTTCGAGGTCGCCAGTAGAAGTGTTTACAATCACATCGAAATTGTCGGCAACTTCAAACTTTTTCGAAAGAATATGCTTGAAAATATCAACCAAAATCTTCATCAATGTGGGACGATCGATGGCTTTGGAGTCTTTAAACTCACTAAATGACTCAACTAAATTCATTGTTTCCATAACACAGGTAGGTGTTTATTTGAATGAAACGGTTATTTGGGTTTGTTCGCAATCGGAATATTTGATGTCGATGGTTTCGACATTTTTTTTGATTTTTCGTTCAACAGTAAACTTGTCGGCGTCGGCTGCAATAAGTTTTCCACTTATTTCGCAACCATCAAGAAGCTTTGCAAGTATGTTGCGACCAACATTGTTGATATATTGGCGCGTCATCACCAAAGGGCTGCCAATGCCATACGACGACACTTCGAGTTCGAAATCTTCTTCGTCGCGATTGAGTTTGCTTTCGATGGCTTTGCTCAAACCGATGCAATCTTCAACTTTCACTCCATTATCTCCATCGATAAGCACAAGAATTTTATTTCCTTTGCTTATTTCGGTCGAAACAGCAAAAATATTTCCGTTGCCCAGACTCTCGTCGATAATAGATTTGATTAATTCTGAACTAATCATTCTTTAGTTTTATTTAAAAATCGAGGGGACAAAAAGTCCCCTCGAAGTCGCCAAGTTGTCCGATCAGGATTCGAACCTGAACTAACAGAACCAAAATCTGCAGTGCTGCCGTTACACCATCGGACAATTGAAAACAGGCGGCAAAATTACAATTATTTTTTTAATGAACAACTTTTTTCAAAATAACATGAATACATTAAGAATGAAATATTATTTATAATTTCGCAGTTTGATTAAAGTACAAATCTATCAATCATGCAAAACTTCAAGAGACTGAACAATTTAATCGGCTGGCTGGTTTTTGCCATTGCAGCAGCGGTGTATCTTATTACATCGGAGCCAACAGCAAGCTTTTGGGATTGTGGCGAATATATAGCTACCTCGTACAAATTGCAGGTTGGGCACCCTCCCGGAGCACCAACATTTCAGCTTTTAGGTCGCTTCTTTAGTATGTTTGCCTTTGGCAACGTTGAACTTGTTGCTCGCATGATAAATGCTATGTCGGCTCTTGCAAGTGCCTTCACCATTTTGTTCCTCTTTTGGACCATCACTCGTTTTGCAAAACGATTGCTCAAAGACAGCGAAAACGATTCAACAAAATTGTTTACCGTTATTGGTGCTGGTGTTATTGGTGCTTTGGCATACACCTTTTCCGATTCATTTTGGTTTTCGGCTGTTGAGGGCGAAGTTTATGCTACTTCATCGTTCTTCACTGCTTTGGTATTCTGGATTATGCTTAAATGGGAAGAAGATGCCGACGATCCACGCTCGTTTAGATGGCTTATTCTAATTGCCTTCCTGATGGGTCTCTCTATCGGAGTCCACTTACTCAACCTGTTGACTTTGCCCGCTTTGGCAATGATTTATTACTATCGCCGCTACAAAGTTACTCGCAAAGGAGTTGTTGCTGCTTTAGGTATCTCGTTTGTGATGCTGGCTTTTCTTTTCTATTTGTTAATTCCTGGCTTGGTGATGCTGGCTGGCCAATTCGAATTGTTCTTTGTGAATAACATCGGAATGCCATTCAACTCTGGAACAATAATCTACTTCCTCCTAATTGTAGGAATTATTGTTGGTGGAATCTATTTTTCACAAAAAAAAGGAAAAGTTATTCTCAATACAATCGTACTTTCTTTTGCCTTTTTGATAATTGGTTACTCTACATTTTTTATTCTGATTATTCGTTCCAATGCAAATACTCCAATCAACGAAAACTCGCCACGCGATGCTATTAGTTTGTTGGCATATCTCAATCGTGAACAATATGGCGATTTACCTTTGGTTAAAGGTCAATACTTCAATGCGCCGGTAAATCCTTCCAATCAATGGAAAAATGGTTCGCCTGTGTATGAGAAAGATGTTAAAAATGGCAAGTATGTTGTTACCGACGACCGAAAAAACAGCAAACCAACATACAACGACAAATACACTACTATTTTCCCACGTATGTGGAGTAGTCAGGAAAAAATGCATATTGATGGGTATCTCGATTGGGCCAATATCGACGAAAAAGATGTGTTTGAACCCTACCGCGATCCCAATGGAAACGTGGTAAAAGGTCGCGATGGCAAAGTTGTTTTCGACCATTCAAAACCAAAAAATACTCCGTCTTTCTCTCAGAATATTTCGTATTTTCTCAAGTATCAAGTCGGCTACATGTATTTCCGCTATTTCTTTTGGAATTTTGTTGGTCGCCAAAACGATATACAAGGAATGGGTGGCCCAGTTGATGGAAATTGGATGAGTGGAATTCCCGTTATCGACCAGATACATCTAGGAAACCGCGACAATGTGCCCGAAAACATGACTTCGAATCCTGGCAACAACACATTTTACTTCTTGCCGCTTATTTTGGGATTGGTTGGCTTGTTCTACCAGCTCAACAAACATACCCGCGATTCGCTTGTGGTATTTCTGTTGTTTTTAATGACTGGTCTTGCCATTGTTGTTTATCTCAATCAGTATGCCTATCAGCCACGCGAACGCGACTACGCTTTTGTGGGGAGTTTCTACGCCTTTGCCATTTGGATTGGTCTAGGTTTGATTCCACTTGCACGCCTGATTGGCAAAGTTCTTAAAGGCTTTTTGGCACCAGCACTCGCAGCATTAATCACATTGATATTGGTTCCTGGAATGATGGCAATGCAGGGCTGGAACGATCACGATCGTAGTGGGCGCTTCACTGCACGCGATTTTGCAAAAAACTACCTTGCTTCTTGTCCCGAAAATGCCATTTTGTTTACCAATGGCGACAACGACACTTTCCCTCTTTGGTATGTTCAGGAGGTTGAAGGTTACCGTACCGATGTGCGAGTAATAAATCTTTCGCTCTTCAATACCGATTGGTATGCCGATCAGATGAAACGAAGAGCCTACAATTCGGCTCCAGCGCCTATCTCGATGACTCACGAACAGTATAGGCAAGGCACCCGCGATGTTGTGTATTTGCTCGACGATCCGAATATTTCGAGTGTGAATATTCGTGAGCTATTCGATCTTCTGCACAAAAACCCCGATATTTTGCGTCGCAATACACCTTATGGATTGCTCGATATTTTCCCATCGCACAATTTCTTCATCAACGTCGATACCAATAAAGTTCTTCAAAATGGAACAGTTCCTGCAGCTTGGAAAAACGACATCGTTGACAGCGTTACTTGGAGTTTAAACCGCAACATCATTCAGAAAAATAACCTGTTTGTTCTCGATATGCTTGCACATTTCGATTGGGAACGCCCAATTTGTTTCGCCATCACCACTGGAAACGATGCCTATGTAGGTCTCGAAGAGTATTTTGCTCTCGAAGGTCTAGTTTATCGTCTTGTACCAGTTCGTACCAAAAACGAAGATGGAAGCACTGGCCGAGTGAATACCGAAGTGATGTACGACAACATGATGAACAAATTTCAGTGGGGCAATCTGAACCATCCCGATGTTTATCTCGACGAAACCAATCTGCGGATGTGTATGAATTTCCGCAACAATTTTGCTCGATTGGCCAATTCGTTGCTCGACGAAGGCAAAAAAGACAGTGCTGTTGCCGTTCTCGATAAGTGCATGGAAGTATTCCCCGAATCGGCTGTGCCATACAACTATTTTGTGCTGCCTGTTGCCGAAGCTTACTACAGAGCCGAAACATTCGACAAAGCCAATGCAATTATTTCGCGTCTAATCGATATTTTCGATGCAGAACTTGGCTACTATTATTCGC
Organism: Acetofilamentum sp.; assembly: GCA_020720525.1. GTDB lineage: Bacteria > Bacteroidota > Bacteroidia > Bacteroidales > DTU049 > GWF2-43-63. The sequence goes on along the minus strand of DYON01000004.1, from coordinate 20,715 downwards.
TCGAACCAGCTCAACAAAGCCGCGTCGATTTCGACAAACAGCAAGCATTGTATATTCTGCAACGCATTATGCAAATTACAGAGCAGCTGAAACAAACCGAAATGAACAACAAGGTGAAACCTGTTTTCGAATACTATTTTGGTTTGTATTCAGGAATGCAAACAGCTGGTGGAACTGGTCGTTAAGCATGTATCTTGTACGACCTTATATACTAAAAGATCTCAACACCCGAAATCTCATTTGGAGAATTCCGGGCAACGAGAAAGTGATTTACCTCACTTTCGATGATGGGCCTATTCCCGAACTCACGCCTTTTGTTCTCGAAACACTCGCAAAATACAACGCAAAAGCCACTTTTTTTTGTGTTGGCGACAATGTTTCCAAACATCCGCAGCTCTTCAGCTCCATTAAAGAAGCTGGCCATGCTGTTGGCAGCCACACATTCAATCATTTCGATGGTTGGAAAAAAAATGCCAGCGAATACGAGCAAAATGTTTGCAAAAGTTCGGAATTAATTGGCTCTAATTTATTTCGCCCGCCATACGGGCATATCACTCCTTGGCAGATTTCACGTCTGAAAAATCGTTTTTTTATTGTTCTTTGGACGGTGCTAAGTGGCGATTACGACAGAAACACCACTCCTGCACGTTGTTTGAGAAATGTGATTCGATTTACACGACGGGGCTCGATTGTGGTTTTTCACGACAACAAGAAGGCTCTTCCACGGCTCAAATATACCCTACCGCGTTATATTGAGTATTATTTGAAGCAGGGTTATAGGTTCGAGGCATTAACCGACAGCGTGCTCGAAAAAGCATTGCGCCATAATTGGCTGAACGCATCGGAACAATTTGTCAATCGGATGATTGGTAATGTGAAAATTCCCCTCTCGCTTCCTAGCGAACTGAAGAAAAACGCGTAAATTTTGTGTCGCAAAACTGAAAACCGATTGTTTCAAACCATTCAAGTATGAAATTCACAACAGAAACTATTGAGCAACAAATCGCAGAAATTTTGGCAACGATGCCAGAAACCAATGGCGAGATTTTGAGAAAACTGATTAGCTTTATCGACCTCACAACACTCGAGGGAAGCGATAACGACGAAAAAGTTAGGCAACTTTGCCAAACCGCTTATGGTGTCGAAAATTCTGCGAAGTCGATTCCGTCGGTTGCTGCTGTTTGCGTATATCCAACCTTAGTTAAAACAGCGTGTGATGGTCTTGGCGAGAGATCAATTAATGTTGCTGCTGTTGCTGGAGCATTTCCTTCGGGGCAAAGCCCGCTCGAAATACGCTTGGCCGAAGTTCGCTATGCGGTTGAGCAAGGTGCCGACGAAATTGACATGGTCATTTCGCGCGGGCGTTTTCTTGCTGGAGATCGCGAATTTTTGAAAGAAGAAGTGAAACAACACAAAGAGGCTTGCGGAAATGCACACCTGAAAGTGATTCTCGAAACGGGCGAACTGAAAGACCCCAACTTGATATACGAAGCTTCGATGATTGCAATGGAACAAGGAGCCGATTTTATTAAAACATCTACAGGCAAGATGCAACCAGCTGCTACCCTCGATGCCGCTTTTGTAATGTTGACTGCTATAAGCGAGTTCTATAAAATAACAGGTAAAAAAATAGGCTTTAAACCAGCAGGTGGAATTAGCGAACCCGCCGATGCAGCCAAATATCTTCATCTGGTGAAAACAATTGCCGGAAACGATTGGGTCAACAATCATTTGTTTCGCATTGGTGCTAGCCGCTTGTTGAATAAACTGGTTGAAGCTATTGGATGACTTTCGTTTAGCAAAAAACGCAAGACTGTTTGTTAAATCCCGATGATATTTATAGTTTTTCTCAAATTATTTTGGGAAGAAAACTATATATTTGAAAAAAAATTCATTATGAAGCGTTTTTTGATTCTTATTCCATTTTTCTTTTTATTGGTTAGCATTCAAGCACAGCAAAATGCTGCTCCATACGACATGACATTCGAAAACACTGCGCCTGGAAGTATTTTGCCCTACAGCAGCATTTTGTGGGGAAGCAATTACACGGCTACCATTCAAACCAATGTAGTTCACGGAGGAGCCAACTCGTTGGAACTCATTCGCAATGCCGATGCCATCGATGGCGACTTTGGCTGTTTTGTTTTTTCCATTCCCATTACTTTTTCTGGAAAAACAATTTCATTTAAAGCATTCATGAAAAGTCAAGAGATAACCGACGGTTACGCTTCGCTGTTTATTCGAATGGACGGGAGTGGAAGCGGTTTGTATTTCAACAACAACATGTCGAACCTCAAGGGCACAAAAGATTGGGCCGAATTCAACTCTCCAACAGTAAACCTGCCCGAAGGAGCCAATCGCATCAATATTGGCGTAATACTCACTGGAAAAGGTTCGCTTTGGGCCGACGATTTCCGATTGTTGGTCGATGGAAAAGACTTTACCAAAGCTCCGATTCGAAAAGACCGCATTTTTGCCGCCGATGCCGATACCGCATTTTCGACACAAAGCAATATCGAATTGAACTCCCTCGGCAAGTCGCAAGTCGAGAATTTGGCACTTTTGTGCAAATTGTGGGGTTTCCTCAAATATTACCACCCAGCCATTGGAGCCGGAAAATTTAATTGGGACAACGAATTGTTTCGTTTTATTCCTCGCTACATGCAAGCCGAAACCCGCGAAGCCCGCAACGATTCGTTGTTGGTGTGGGTCAATTCGCTTGGGGCAGTGAGTGGCAAAGGAAATAAAATGAAAATCAAGAAAAACGTTAAGCTTATTCCCGAACTCGATTGGATTGCAGACACCACCGTTTTTGGAACAAAGCTAAGCGCCGAATTGGTGAAAATTCGCAACAGCAAGCGTGGAAAAACCAATTATTATGTAAGCCTTGGTGGTGCACAAAATGCCTCGTTCGACCACGAAAAAAGCTATTCCAATATTAGCTGGAACGACGATGGTTTTCGCTTGTTGACCATTTTTCGCTACTACAACATGGTGGAATATTTCTTCCCCAACAAACATCTGATTGGCGAAAACTGGCAAAATATTCCTGCCGAATTGATCGGTAAAATATTAGATGCAACCGACGAAACATCGGCTCAACTCGTTGTTCTTGAGATGATTGCCCGAATCAACGACACACACGCAAGTGTGAAAATGAACAAAGATTTCAGCGACAATTATTTTGGTCGAAATTATGCCAACTACAAAGTTTCTTTCATCGAAAATAGGGCAGTCATTACCGGCTATATCAATCCGAATTTGGTGAAAGATGGCGACTTGCAACTTGGCGATGTTCTTTTAGATATTTCGGGCGAAAGCGTTTCAGCCAAAGTGGAACGCTTAAAAAAATACGTTTCTGCTTCGAACGATCCTGCAAAACTGAGGGTGATTGGTGGTTTGCTTCTGCGCTCGAACAATCGCGGAATTCCTGTAACCATCGAGCGCAACGGAATTACTCGTTCGGCAAATCTGCCCTGTCATAGTCCCGAAGCCATTTTTGCTAAAACAGCTGAAGGTTCCGAAAGTACTCCCCCCACATGGCGTTTTCTGACTCCCGAAATTGGATACATTTATCTTGGAACTGCTAATAAAAAAGAACTTTCAAAAATGATGGGCGAATTGCGTCTCACCAAAGGAATTGTGATAGACATACGTTGCTATCCGTCCGACTTTCTTGTATTCACCCTTAGCCAGTATTTTCATGTAAAGAAAACAGCTTTTGCTAAATTCTCAAGAACCAATCTACAAAACCCGGGATTGTTTGAATTTAGTAGCAATATGGAAGTTCCAGGTATGAAAACCGCATACAATGGTAAACTGGTGATTTTGGTAAACGAAATAACCCAAAGCAGCGGCGAATACCACGCCATGTCGTTTCGTTCGGCTTCAACCGCCACCGTGGTTGGAAGTACCACAGCCGGAGCCGATGGCAATGTGAGCCCGATTGTACTTCCTGGAGGCATCAGCTCCTATATTTCGGGTATCGGTGTTTATTATCCCGACGGTACCGAAACACAGCGCGTTGGAATTGTTCCCGATGTGTTTGTGGCTCCAACCCTGCAAGGATACCGCGATGGTAGAGACGAAGTGCTCGAAAAAGCGGTGCAGATTATTGAGGAACAATAATGATTTCGGATAATTGCATTTGTGCGACAAACGACAAATGTAATTTTTACTTGTGATTTATTTTACGTTATTTGTACAATAATAAACATCCTCATGAAAAAATTTCTACTCTTTTGCTTTGTTTTGTTGAGTTTATCAGCAGTCCGTTCGCAATCGGTAAACGGAGTTGTTTTGGCCGACACAGGAAATGTTACCGTAATTCAAGTATATGGAAACCACTACCAGCGGGGCTTTGCTTATGGCTATTTGTGTAGCGACAAAATAATGTCGATGTGGAACAATTACATACAGCCCAACTACGGAGCATATCTTTCGCTGGCCCGAGCTATTGTTGGAAATCCCAGTTACTTTTCGGTCGATACCCAATATGTTATCGAAGCACGTGGAATTATCGATGGAGTTTCGTATGCAGGATACGATACAACTGGGTTGAGTTATCTCGACTTATTTGTGGTGAATTTCATGACTGACTTGGAAGGATTTCTGTCGAAAAGCGGATTTCCTGAATCGCAAAATTGCTCGAGTTTGATGAATTGGGGTGCAGCCACACAAGGCACCGACTTAAACGGAAAATCGGTTATTGCTCATTTTCTCGATGCAATTTCGCTCGACACAGCAATAACTCAAAACCAAGTGATTGTTGTTCATTTTCCTTCAGAACCCGACGAGCAACCTTGGCTGATGACAGGAGTAGCAGGTCAGATGGTTGCTTCGCAGGCAATGAACCAAAATGGCTTGGTGGTTTTTCTCAACACAGTAAACGGTTTTTCGGCACAACTCAACAAAGGATACGAACCCATGACACTTACTCTTCGCAAATCGGTCGAAAAAGCCGACTTTAACGGAGATGGACTTCATAATGTGAGCGATGTTCGGGCCGCCATTAACGAAAACACAAATGGCTATGCAAGCGGATTTATTGTTTCGGCTATTGCGCCGTCAACTGCTGGAGCCGATTCGTTGATTTCGGTCATTATTGAATGTGCTCCCGATGTTCCTTACGTTACCTTCAGAACCATTGCCGATGTCGATTCGCTCGACGGTGTAAACCTGTATGCGGCTAACGATATGATAAAACGCAACAATGCATACAACTACGGCAGCCGCTACATCAACGTAAAAGACACAATCAATCATTTCTACCATGGAGTTGGAATTGGTTCGTTCGATAATTGGGAAATCATGCGAACCCAATCGAAACAAAATCCCAATCTGCAATTCATGCAAGTAATTCCTGAAACAGGCTTGTTTACAATTGTTGTAGCCGACCATACAACACCAGCTTGGGCTCGAACTCCCGTTGTTTTTAATTTGTCCGACTTGTTTGTTTACACTGGTATCAATAACTACAACAACACGCCACAAACTCTTTTGGTTTTTCCGAATCCGGCAACAAACCAAATCGGCGTTTTTTCTTCCGAAATCGTTTCTGGAAGCCTCTATCGAATTGTAGATTTAACAGGCAAGACTATTTTGTCTGGAAAATTAAACATTGAAAAAACAATCGACATTAGCTTGCTCAACAATGGCTGTTTTATTCTGGAAGTTGTTACCGAAAACGAAGTTTTCAGCCAGAAAATTCTTAAATAGTTATTGTATTCGTTTTAAAATCTCAACGACAGAAAATCGTTTTTGTTTCATTTATTGATTGTTTTCGTAAATTGCAACATAAAAATTTCTATATGAAATGTTTTCCTTTGATATTAATACTCGTTTTTGCTTCGTTTTCCATGAATGCACAAAGCGACACTGCAAAGCCCGATTCAGGTGTATTTTTTGCCGATATTCACACCTATTTTCAACACGATTTGAATGGCAATAACAATCCCCAATCGGCATTTGGACTAACAACAGCGATTATGGGCTACAAAAAAAGTTTTTCGCAAAAAGTAAGCGGAATTATCTTGTACGATGTAACCCGAACCACCAATTTCAGCTACCCCGACACCATTGGAATAAATGGATATTTCGAAGGAAGTAAATACACTGCATTTTTAAAAATGGCCGAAATCGACTGGAAATTCAGCAACTGGGGCGAAATTGGATTCGGACAACTGCTCAACGAACAATACTTAACAGTTCAGGACAAACACTGGGGTATGCGCTATGTAGCTACAACTATGCAAGAACTGTTTCGATTTGGAATGCCTGCCGATTTTGGATTGAGAGTGAAACTGAGACCCATCGAAACTCTCATATTAAGCTTCACTGCCGTAAACGGAGAAGGTCCATTTAAGTATCAAGACAACGAATCGAATTTTCTATACAGCGCAAATGTGGAATATTCTCCAAAAGACTATCTGATTTTTAAATTGTATGCCGATTATGAGCAACACGCTTCTACTTTGAGCGAAAATCGGTCAACAATTAGTGGTTTTGTGGGATTTAAGACAAAAAAATGGATGGCAGGAGCCGAATACAATATGGTGTTTAATAATTCTTTTGTTCCAGAATCCGATTTGTCGGGTGCAAGTGTGTATGGCTCGATGAAAGTTGGTGCCAAAACTGCTGTTTTTGTTCGAGTTGATTATATGCAAGAATATGGAAATGTGAAAAGCGAAGCATTTCTGCTTGCAGGAGCCGAATATCGACCCACACCAAACTTGGGCTTTTCGGTCAATCTGAAACGAAACACATGGCTAAATACCAGCATGATTTGCTTGAATGCAGGAATTCGATTTTAAAATCAGATTGATGTTTAACTCAAACAAAACCTACAATTTCGAAAAAATTTTTTTCTTTGGTGCAACAAAAAGGCAAAAAAAAAACTCTTACACGCGAAACCAAACCAGCAAAAAAATGAAACATGTTTTATTCGGTATTGTTGCAATGCTTCTAATTGTTGCTGTTTCGGCACAAACAAAGACAATTCCATTGCAAGGAGAAAAAACTGGACTATCTGTTGAAAACACTATCGGTCAGAATTTCTCGGCCATATTTTCGATCAGCGAATTTGCACTAACACGAGTAAATACCAGCAAGGGATATTTCACCATGTTAGATGTTCCCTCATTCACAAAGCGCTACGACGATGGTCGTCCTGCTGTTCCATTGTATAGTCAAATGATTGAAATTCCCGAAGGTGCTACCGCAAGTATCAATATTATAAGCTACAACATCGAAGAGTTCGATCTCAATGTTTTAGGCTTTACCGATAAAATTGTTCCTGCTCAACCATCGTGGAGCAAAAGTACCGACCCAAGCAATATTATATTCTACTACGACCAAAATTATTATCAGCTAAACCAGCTCAGTCAAAACGAACTCATTCAAGTTGTTCCTGGCGGAATTATGCGCGGTGTTTCGTTTGGAAATATTTTGATTGACCCCATCAGCTACAATCCTGTTACCAACAAAATTGAAGTTTACACCAATATCAGCTTCGAGGTTACTTTCCGAAATACTTCAAAATCAGCTTCGTATCAGAGCAATAAAGAAATATTGTACAGTCCTTTGTATTCTGGTTTTTACAAAGAGATACCCAACTTTTCAGCTCCCACAACAAAAGATGTTATTACAGAATATCCCATTAAATATGTAATTGTTTCCGACCGCATGTTCGAAACCGCATTGCAACCGTTTATTCAGTGGAAAACAGAAAAAGGATTTACCGTTGTTGAGGCATATACCGACATGCCATCGGTTGGAACAACCACTACCACCATTAAAGCATATCTTCAGGGATTGTACAATGCAGGTACAGTTGCCGATCCAGCTCCAACATATATTTTGTTTGTTGGTGACGTTGCTCAAATACCCAACTACAGCAGTCAGTCGTCGGGAACACACGTAACCGACCTTTACTACGCTTGCTACGATGGCGCTTCGGACAATATTCCCGACGTGTACTATGGCCGCTTTAGCGCACAAAATGTTGGTCAGCTCACCCCACAAATCGACAAAACATTGATGTACGAAAAATACACCATGCCCAATCCCAACTATCTCGACACGGTGGTTATGATTGCTGGCGTTGACGATGGATCTTCCCCAACTGGTGGTTATTCGCAGGTACATGCCAATGGTCAGATTAATTATGGAACATCAAATTATTTCAATGCAGCACATGGTATTTATTCTTATACCTATTTGTGGCCTGTAACGAACAACTCATCAACCGATGCATTAATAAGAGCCAATATTGGTGCTGGTGTTGGTTATGCAAACTATACTGCACATTGTGGGTCATCTGGATGGTCCGACCCCTCATTTTCAACCAGCGATATTGCAAATCTGAACAACGCCAACAAATATGGTTTGCTAGTTGGCAATTGCTGCCAATCGAACAAATTCGAAGTAAGCGCCTGCTTTGGGGAGGCTATTCTGAGAGCTGCCAACGAAGGCGCTGTTGGTTATATTGGAGCGTCGGACTACAGCTATTGGGACGAAGATTATTATTGGGGTGTTGGAAACACTTCAAACATTATTGAAAATCCAACTTATGCTGGCACTGGACTTGGTTCGTACGACCGTACTTTTCACGATCATGCCGAAGCAACCAGCGAATGGTTTGTTGCCAACGGACAAATGATTGTTGCCGGAAACTTGGCGGTGCAGGCTTCTACTACAACTCTTAAAAAATACTATTGGGAAGAATATCATCTCATGGGCGACCCTTCGGTGATGAACTATTTTTCAAAACCCGACCCTCTGACCATTTCCTACACCAATCCTTTAATCGAAGGAGCCACTTCGCTGGTTGTAACCACCGAACAATATACCTATGTTGCCATTTCGCTCAATGGTGTTTTGCTCGATGCTAAATATTCGGGAATAAACACATCGGTTACGCTCAATTTCGCAGCACTTCCAGGACTCGATACCGCAATGGTTGTTGCAACCAAGCAAAATAAAATTCCACATATAGCCGAAGTTCCAATCGATGCACCAATGCAAGCACTCGATGCACAAATGCTTGAAGTAATTAAACCATTGGCAACTTATAGTTGTTCAGGTGTTCAAGAAACACCGAGAATTGTAATTCGCAATCGTGGAACAAACAATATTACAGCTCTCAATGTAAGGTATAAATTCAATGGTGGTTCGGTTCAATCTACAATATGGGGCGGAAATTTGGCTTCGTGGCAAACCGACACCATCGACCTGCCTGCAATTACCATTGCCAATGGATCCAACACTTTTGTTGTTTATACCGACAACCCCAACAGCGGTAGCGATTTAAATACAAGCAACGACACCATAACCTATATTTTCAATGCTACAACTCAAACCATTTCATCTAATTTTGTGGTTGCCGATACGTCATTTTGTACAGGTCCTGTAACTATCACCCCAACCAACAACAGCACGGGTGTAAGCTCGTATTTATGGGATTTTGGCGATGGAAATACTTCAAGCATTTTTGAACCTTCATATACCTACAATACAAATGGGTTCTATATCCTTTCTTTAATTGCAGATGGTGGAATTTGTGGGTCGGATATTTCAACCGTACAAATCCAAATCGGAGCCGAATCGCCTGTGGTTAGCGATACCAGTTCGTGCGGATCAGCTTCGTTTTTGCTTACTGCATCGGGCAGTAACCTTTCGTGGTTCGATGCTACAACTTCAGGAAATCTTCTCACAACTGGAAACACTTACAATACTCCAATTTTATCGAATTCTACCACCTATTATGTTTGTTCGAGTATCACCAACAGCTATACTGGTGGAAAGCCCGACAATACAGGAACTGGCGGCTATTACACCAATACACCAATACATGGAATCATCTTTAATTGCTATTCGCCAGTAACACTTAAAACGGTTACAATATATGCTGGAGCAGCAGGAAATCGGACTTTTGTTTTACAAAATTCAGCGGGAACAACACTCGATCAAATTACAGTGAATTTGGCTGCTGGAGACAGTACAGTTGCTCTCAACTTCAACATTCCAGTTGGAACAAATCTCAAACTTTTAGGACCAGCTTCACCCAATTTGTATCGCAATGGCTCAACTTCTGGGCCTAACCTCTATCCGTATATGGTTGGTGATGCTATCGAAATGGTACAAAGCACAGCCTCGGGTTACGAATCGCAATTTTACTATTATTTCTACAATTGGGAAATTGAACAGACCTGCCAGAGTGCAATGATGCCCCTTGAAGTAAACATTTACGATGTACCAGCTACCTCGTTCACTTTCGCTGCCAATTATCTCGACGTTGCATTCACAAATGCTTCTACAGGAAATGGTAGCTATTTATGGAACTTTGGCGATGGAAATACTTCCATATTGGAAAATCCAAATCATATTTATGCAGCAGCTGGAACCTATTGGGTGGTTCTAACCCAAACCAATTCATGTGGAACCGATGTCGATTCGCTTGAAGTAACTGTTGACATTAATACTGGAATAGAAAACAATGATGTTGTTGCACGAGTATTTCCAAACCCAGCCAACAACAACGTAACCATCAATTCGGCAACCGAAATGCTACACATCGATCTTTTCGATGCCACCGGAAAACTTACCTATTCGCAAGTTGTAAATTCAAAAAGCACAACAATTGATGTTTCACCATATTCAACCGGGCTTTACTACATTCGCATTACCACGGTAGAGGGTGTGACCAATAAGCCTCTAACAATCGAATAGTTTTGCACTATTTCACAAAAAGCCCTGGTCATTTCTAGGGCTTTTTGCATTTGGGAACAATTTGCATTTTATCGGGAACTCAAAAAACTAATTATTCGCGTATATTTGTTGAGAAATAATATTAATTGTTAGCAAACTTGAATCATTTATGAAATCGGCTGGCTATTTCACCGCATATTTGATTATTGGAATACTTGCATATATTCCATCGCTGTTTAATGGCTTTATGAGCGATGATTTTGTTTGGTTGGAACTATTGAGAATCGGTCCAGGTGAATATTATAATTTCGGAGATCGATTTTTTCTTCCATTATCTCATTACATACAGTATTCAATGCTGTTCTTTGTAGGCGAAAACCCAAATGCCTTACACTTTTTCCAATTAATAATTCACGTAATCAATGCCTATATTTTATTTCAAATTCTGAAAATATGGAATCCCGCAAATGATGCAAAAGCTCAAAAAGTTGCTTTTTTTGGAGGTCTTCTATTCTTATTATTTCCTTACAATACCGAAGCTGTAAACTGGTTTGCCGCCATGTCGTATCCCCTGTCTGTATTATTTCTTTTATTGTCGGCATGCGCCTTTAACAAAGCCCTTTCTTCGCATGGAATGAAATACGTTTTTGTATTCGCAATCCTTTTATTAATGTCATTCTTGTGCAAAGAAATTTCTATTACTGCAATATTAATCCCAATTGGAGGCCTATTGTGGGGAATAATCCCCAAATCAAAGCAAACAACCCGAATAATATTGTCCGGTTTACTCGCTCTTGTGGTTTATTTTATTCTGAGAAAATTATTACTTGGCTCTTTCATAGGTGGTTATGGTGTTGAAGTGCACACACAGTTTTCAATTGTTGGAATGATAAAGACTTTTATCATTTATTTTGCAAAGTTTTTTCTTGTGTATCGCTATCTTTTTGCAGACTGGCATTCATTATTATGGCTTAAAGTATTTATTATTTCGGCTACTGTAATTTTAATTGGCATTGTTACCATTTATGTATTGTTAAAGGATCGAAAACCAAAGCTATTGACGCTGAGGTTGTTTGGCTTTCTTTTTACAGTTTTTATTGTTTTATGCCTACCAGTAGTTAATTTGGAAACAACCTCACTCAGCGATATCCAAAGCGATCGATATGGCTATCTTCCATCTTTAGCTGCCATAATTATTTCCTTGTTTGTTGTTTTTCGCCTAAAAAAACAGATTGCTTTCTCAATAGCCCTAACCGTAAGTGCTTTTTTTCTTATTTTAACCATTCAAACCAATATTGTTTATCGGCAGAATAATCAGGTAATAAGTAATATCATTGAAGATTTTGGAAGGAATCATCAGCCTGGAAATTCAGTCGTAATTCTTTCTATTCCCGACAATTATGGAGGAGTTTATACATTTCGTCATGGATTTATTCAGGCAGTACACAGAGAAAATCGATGGCTTTCGGATCAAATTGAAATCATTGCTTGGCAAAACACAAATAGTCAAACCATACTTGAATGCTATTGTAATCCATTAGAAATACAAGTTCAATCTAAAAACAATCCGTTTGTTAAAATTAACGAAGAGTCGCGTTTTGTATGTGTTGATGCGGCAAAAGACTATACCAGCTTTTCAATTGATTTGGTTTCGAGTGAAAATATTGAGTATATGTATTTTAATCGGGGACATTTGCATCTGATTGCTTGCGGAGCGAAAGCCACTGATAAAACACAACCAACAGAATAACAATAAATGGTTCCATTGGCATTCGCAGTCGAGAAGCCAGAAATGACTCTGGGCCTGAGATTGTCCAAAAATACATAATCAGCCCAAACGCAAACCAATGTGGCATTTTGAGTTTCCTCCACGAAAGCAAGAAACCAATAATAAATAAAGCCCATAGCACTCCATTGTATGGCCTACTAAAATAATTCCACAGAATAAATGAAGACAAACTTATAGAATTTAATATTTCATAAAAATCATTGTTCGCAAATGATCTTTTCAATGAACTCCAGCGACTAGTTCTGTCATATCCAAGCGAATCCATTGACACATTGACTTGATATTGTTCAGAGGAATAAATCAACCACAACATACTTTCCAAATGAATCAAGGCATATTTTGATGGATGAGCATAAATGGTTGCCAACCCCTCCTTCATCAATATTTTGCTCTGAACAGTTTCGGGCATATTATAAAAACCAGGGTAGTTATCACTAAAAAATCTCAGGTTTTCGTCATGCGACACGTGATTGTTGTATGAATAATATTTAATCCCTGGATATTTTATGGATGCATCCACCATTCCTTTTCGATATTTTCCCATGTTTACCGAAGCAACTGATGAATAGGAAAATGTGCCTGCAACATAATAATTTCTAACTATCCAACTTCCGCTGAACAATACTAAAAACAAAGTAAAAACTATCAAGTGTGAAATTTTCATCTTGTGTAATAAAACTCTAACGAGAATAATTGCAATGAGAATAAATACGAAAATTAGCAATACTGGTCGAACCCAAAGGGCTACGTTTATCAGAATTGAAAAAACCAGCCAATGTTTCATCTTCTTTTCATTATACCATTTGTTGAAAAAATAATATGTAAAAACAAGCAGTGGAATAAAAACAGCTTCAGTCATTACCTGCGTGTTATAAAATGCTTGATGGAAATGTAATATAAAAAGCAATGCTCCAACTAAAGCATATTTCTTGTTCGAGGTCATATCAATAATAATCTGCCAAATCATGAACAGCGATATACCTGACAGAAGTATTTGAAAGCAGACCAAAGCGTTTATAAATTGATCTCCTGCAATTTTTGACAAAACAATCAGTAAAGGATAGCCTGGTGTTCGAAAGAAGGACGCTTCCTTCGCGAAAAATGATCCATCGATTATAGTTTCTGCACTCCTAATATACGATAAAGAATCTACCTCCAAACTGCAACGGTTTAATTCGGATGCAAAAAAAACAATCAATTGAATACAAACATAAAGGGCAGAAATGAGAATAATCTGAAAATTTTTCGTTTTCGACAATTGTTTCATTGGCTTTTTATATATTTTTTTGCAAAAATATGGTTTTCTTCTTACTTCCCACACAAATATTTCCGCGAAAAGATTTCCACAAAATATTTGGAACAATTTATGCTTTGTCGGGAATCCGAAAAAAATGTAATTTTGCAAAAATGAAATACATGCGCTTGCTTTTTGTACTTATTGCTGTAATGTTTTTTGTTCCTCGCCTTAGAGCCCAAGGAAGTGTAACTATTTATGGCGACAAAGGTGTCGAAACACTGGTGGGTCGCCACGTAGCTTTCAACGAATACGTGAAAGGTTTTCCTGGCTACCGCATTCAGATATATTTCGACTCGGGCAACTATTCTAAAAATAGAGCTTTTGGCGAAAAGGCTAAATTCATTGCTCGTTATTCCGACGTGGCTGCGTATGTCATTTTTCAAGAACCATACTACAAAGTTCGGGTAGGCAATTTCCGCAACAAACTCGAAGCCGAAGCATTTAAGCAACGAATCAAGGAACAGTGGCCCGAAGCATACATTATAAAAGACGATATCGACCTGCCGGGCATTTATGCACCCACAGAAATCAAATAATGCCATGCCCGACCACCACCAACTGGTGAAACTACCCAATACCAGCATCGACCAATACAATTACCATCTGCCCGACGAAAATATTGCACAGTTTCCGACCGAGAAACGTGAAGATTCACGACTTTTACTTGCTAAATCTGAAGCTTTCGACACAACTCTTTTCAGCGAGATTGGAAAGCATATTCCTCATAATTCGTTGCTCATCTTCAACGAAACTCGTGTAATACCTGCTCGGCTTGTTTTTTTTAAGTCCACTGGTGCTCGAATTGAAGTATTTCTCCTCCACCCAATTGAACCAGCCGACTACCAGCAAGCTCTTGCAGCATTTGGTACTACCGAATGGAAAGTTCTGATTGGCAATGCCGCCAAGTGGAAAGAAGGCGACTTAAGCATTGTGTTTTGCGCCGAAACGGGCTCCGAAATTGTTTTTACAGCCACTCGAACTGGTTCAGAAACAGTGCGTTTCAGCTGGCATCATCACATTTCGTTCGGAACTATTCTCGACCATCTTGCGCAAGTGCCGCTGCCGCCATATATTCACCGCAGCAACAACCAAAACGATCGCGAACGCTATCAAACAGTTTTTGCCCGCAACGCAGGTTCGGTGGCTGCACCAACTGCCGGATTGCATTTTACCGAAAAGTTGTTGCACCAACTGTCAACCAGCGGCATACAACAGGTTGCGCTTACTCTCCACGTTGGACTGGGAACATTTAGACCCGTGAAAGACAGTATTGCGAACCACACCATGCACAACGAGCCGTTTTATATTTCGCACGAGCAATTGAAAATGCTAGCCGAAAATGCCAGTCGCCCTTGGACAGTGGTTGGAACTACCAGTCTGCGTGCACTTGAAAGTTTGTATGTGTATGGCTGTAAACTTTTGAACAAAACCGAAACCAGAAAAGCTGAATTTGAAATTGAACAATGGGACAAATGGAATGGCCACGAGCCCGAAGGTGCCAACCGGCAAACAGTTTTTGAATCATTGCTTGCTTTGTCCGAAAAACATGGCAGCGCAGGATTGAGCGGCAACACATCGCTAATTATTCTAAAAGGAAAACCCGTTCGCACGGCCGATTATCTGATTACCAATTTTCATCAACCCAAAAGCACGCTGCTGTTGCTTGTAGATGCATTTGCATCGACAAATTGGGCCGAAGCTTACCAATATGCATTGAATCAGAATATGCGCTTTTTGAGCTATGGCGATGCTTGTTTATTTCTAAACAAATGGTCTTTGATTGCTTCTGAATAAAAAAACAGATTTGAAATTGCTGCCGAAATATCGACTATGTCCCGTTTTCAGCGTGATAAACTCGTGAGGGTGTTTTTGAGAAGATGAGTTTTTATTTGTATAATTAATGAACACCGAATTGCATTTGGTTATTTTTAAGATTAATTAACTATCCTTCATTGAAAACTTTGCGATTCATTCAAGGTCTTCCAGTGCGTTAAACAAAAAATGAGATTTTCTTGCGAATAGCTAAATATGACTTATTTTGGAGCCCAGCGCACCAGCAAGTAGGCTATTCCGGCAAAAAGCAGGTTGGGAATCCACACAGCCATCATTGGAGGCAGATTGCCATTAATTGCAAAAGTGCTGCTTATTTGCATAAAAAGAATAAAACCAAAGCTTATAGAAAGTCCCATACCAATATGAAGTCCTGTTCCTCCGCGGGTTTTCCGACTCGAAACGGCAACACCAATGATGGTAAGAATAATGGTTGAAAAAGGAAATGCTATTCGCCGGTTTCGTTCCACTTCGAGTTCCGAAATGTTGTCGGCTCCGCGCATTTTTTGTCGTGCAATATGTTGATTGAGTTCGAAAAAGTCCATCACATCCACATTTTCCATGTCTTTGTTGAAGTCTTTGGGCAAAATAGCAAGCGTGGTGTCGAGACTTGGCAAATAGCACAATGTTTCAACAGAATCGCGTATGGTTCGGTCGTAAACCTGCGTAAGAATCCAGTTTCCCGTAATGCTATCGTAGGTGGCCATATCGGCCGAAATTTTACGCCTCAGCCCTGTTTCGAAATCGATGTCTTCGAGGGTAAATAATGTTCCTCGGTTGTTTTGAAAAGTGAACGATTCCATGTAAATATACTGCCCGGGCGATATTTGCATGTGAATATTGCGCGTTCCCATGGGCTTGTTTTTGCGCACATACACATATTCGAAATCGAGTCGCTCTTTGTTTGCTGGTGGAATAATAAAGTTTTGTAAAACAAACGAAAACGCCGCCAAAAACAATCCTGTAAAAATAAAAGGCATCAAAAATCGCCTAAAGCTAACTCCACCCGAAAGAATGGCAATAATTTCGGTGTTTCCCGCCATTCGGGAAGTAACAAATACAGCTGCAATAAATACAAACAGCGAACTGAAAAGATTGACAAAATAGGGAATGAAATTGAAATAATATTGAAATAGAATTGCACTGAAAGGCGCTTTGCGGTCGATAAATTCGTCTATTTTTTCAGAAATGTCGAAGGCAATAATGATGAGCAGCAGTAGCACAATTGCCAAAACAAACGTGGAAAGGAATTTTTTGACGATATATTTATCGAGTGTTTTCATTTTACAGCCTTTGCATGGTTTGTGCCTCGGCTTTTTCGGCCCAGCTGTAATAATTTCCATCGGCAATTGCTTGTCGGGCTTCGGCAACCAGTCGTAAATAGAAGGCCAGATTGTGAATGCTCCCAATAATGGGACCCAGCATTTCGCCAGCAGCAAAAAGATGTCGCAAATACGACTTGGAGGTTGTTTTATCAAGTGCAAGTGGACTGCTCGCATCGAGGGGCGAAAAGTCGTCTTCCCATTTTTTGTTCCGAAGATTCATGATGCCATTGCGCGTAAAAATCATAGCATTGCGTCCGTTTCGTGTTGGCATCACGCAATCGAACATATCTATTCCATGGCCAATTCCCCTGATAATGTTTGCAGGAGTGCCAACGCCCATCAAATAGCGGGGTTTGTTGTGTGGAAGAATTTCGCAAACCTGTTTGGTTATCTCATACATAACTTCGGTTGGTTCTCCAACGCTTAAGCCTCCAATGGCATATCCAGGGCTTTCGAACTGGCTAACATATTCGGCCGATTGAGCACGCAAATCGGGGTAAACACTACCCTGAACAATTGGAAAAAGACCTTGTTCGTGACCGTAAAGTGGTTGTGTTTGATGAAAATGGTTGTAGCAGCGCTCGAGCCAGCGATGGGTGAGTTGCATACTTTTGAGAGCATAGTCGCGCTCGGACGGATAGGGCGTGCATTCGTCGAAAGCCATCATAATATCGGCTCCAATGGCTCGTTGCATGTCAATTACATTCTCGGGAGTAAATTGGTGGCGACTTCCATCGATATGCGATTGAAAAATCACACCTTCATCGGTTATTTTTCGGATTTTTGAAAGCGAATACACTTGGTAGCCTCCGCTATCGGTAAGAATGGGTTTGTTCCACCCGTTGAAACCGTGAAGACCACCAGCTTGTTTTAGAATTTCGGCTCCGGGCCTCAGATACAGATGGTATGTGTTTCCAAGAATAATTTGAGCCTGAATGTTGTTGCTTAGCGCATCGAAAGTGACGCCTTTCACCGCTCCCAATGTGCCAACAGGCATAAAAATGGGCGTTAGAATATCTCCATGACTGGTTTTTAGGGTTCCAGCACGCGCTTTGCCGTTGGTATGTTGAATAGAAAAGTCCATAATTGAAGTCCAAAAGTACACACATTTTCTGAGTTGCTATTTAAGCCCAATAAAAAAGCAGAGGCTGATTGAGGTCTCTGCTTTCTGAAAATGTGAAATATCAAGTTTATCCAAGCTTAAATTCAACAGGAATATTGAGTTTCACTCGAACAGGTTTGCCGTCTTTCATGCCTGGTTTCCAAATAGGCATCATTCCAATGAGTCTGAGTACTTCTTCGTCGCAACCACCACCAATGCCTTTTACGATGGTTGGTTTGGTAACTTTTCCATCTTTTTCAACAATAAACGAAGCCAAAACAAAGCCTTCGATTTTCGATTCGAGAGCTGCAGTTGGGTAGGATTGATTCGATCGGATGTAATTGCCAAGACCGTTTGGTCCACCCGGAAATTCGGGCATTTGATCTACCACAACGTAAATTGGCTCTTCGTTTTGAGCTAACGAATTCATGGTCATGAATAGAGCTATAAACGGAATAAGGAGAAATAGTGTACGCATGGCTGGTGTTTTTGCAAAGTTAATGATTTTATTTAAGTTGGTTCATTTTAAAAAATGTATATTGGAAAAGCGAAAAATGGGTAAAAACTAATCATTTTTAGAAATGAGCCAGCTCTTTCTATTGAAAACTATGCCAAGATGAGAATACCTGAGGAATTTCTACATTATTTGTGGAAAAATAAGCTTTGTGGCTCCACTTTTTCGCTTAGCGATGGCAAGCATTGTCGGGTGGTTTCGCCTGGTATCAGCGGAAATAGAGACGGTCCCGATTTCGAAAGTGCCGAAATTGAGATTGATGGCCAGCGATGGCTGGGTTTTGTAGAAATACACGTGAAAAGCAGCGATTGGTATCGGCATTTTCATCATCTCGATGCTGTTTACGACCGAATAATTCTGCATGTTGTTGCCGAAGACGACAAACCAGTAAAGAACAACATGGGAGAAACCATTCCAACCATTGTTTTGTCGGAAGCCGAAAAATTGTTTCGCGTATTGGCGTCGGTGCAGCTTGCTCCCAAAGCGCCGTTGCTGTGTCATGAGCAATTGGCCGATTTGCCCAAAAGCAATTTTATT
The DNA here is from genome assembly GCA_020720525.1 of Acetofilamentum sp. GTDB lineage: Bacteria > Bacteroidota > Bacteroidia > Bacteroidales > DTU049 > GWF2-43-63. The sequence continues at coordinate 1,614 of DYON01000004.1, read as the reverse complement.
GAAATAGTGCATCAATTTGCCAAAGCTCGCATAGACCGCAAATCGAAACAGGTTGAAATTGTTTTTGGTGAATGCGAATCCGATTGGAACGAAACGGCTTGGCGCATTGTTGCCACGGTATATGGCATCAGTAAGAACGTAGCGCCTATGGAATGGTTGGCTCGAAGTGTTGGTTGGAAGCAGCTTGCGGCAACTTTTTCTTTGTTTAGCATCGAGGCAATTTTGTTGGGTCAAGCTGGTATGCTGAACAAGCAATTCGGTTACAACCAACAATATGAATTGAAGCTGCAAGCCGAATATTCGCATCTAAAAAACAAATATGGCTTGGTTTCAATCGACGAAACTTCATGGAAATATAGCCCTATCAGGCCGCCAGCTTTTCCCGATATACGAATTGCCCAGTTGGCTGCACTTGTGTTCTCGACCCGCAACTTTTTGCAAGTAGTTTTAGAACCCCAGAGTTTGGCAGAGTATTATCGCATATTCATGCAACCAGTGTCTGTTTATTGGACAAATCGATATAGGGTTGGAGCCGAAGCCATATTGTCAAAATCACAGTCCATTGGTAAAAGCAGTATCGACATTTTTTTGCTGAACGCAGTAGTTCCGTTCCTAATTTTTTATGGTAAAAAAACATTTCAAAGCAAGTTGATAAGCAAGGCTTATGATCTTCTGAAAGAAATAGAACCCGAAAAAAATAAAATAATTAATACATTTGTGCTTCAAGCTGGGGTAGAATTGAATAGCGCTTTTAGTACACAAGGTCTGATAGAGCTTTACAAAACGAGGTGTTTAAACAAAAAGTGCATGAGTTGCCCCGTGTTGTTGGAGATAATGAGTACAAAAATACATGAGCGAGCAGAATTCAAACAATGGTAAAGTGTGGTTGGCTTTTTTGCTGATTATATTTCTCATTGTGTTTGGTGTTAGTGGTTATATGGTCATCGAAGGGTTTTCTGTTGTCGAAGCTTTGTATATGACCATTATTACGGTAAGTACAGTTGGTTTCCGCGAAGTGAAACCATTGTCGGAATCGGGAATGATTTTCACCATTGTTCTTATTGCTTTTGGTATTGGAACATTGGCGTACTCAATTGGTTTGCTCACACAGACAATGATAGAAAAGCATTTAAGTAGGATGCTATTTGGAATCCGAAAAAAATCGAAGCTCAAGCGTATGGAAAATCATGTAATTATTTGTGGTTTTGGCAGAAATGGCAAACAAGCAGCAGCCGATCTTGCTGTTTATGGCGAAAAAGTTGTGGTGGTTGAAAAGGACCGAGAGCTTACAGCCAAAATTGAGTCGTTGGGTTATTTTCCTGTTATTGGCGATGCAACCGAAGAAGATGTGTTAAAGGTCGCGGGTGTTGAAAAAGCAAAAGCCATAATAGCTTCAATCCCAATAGATGCCGATAATCTTTATGTTGCCCTTAGTGCAAAAGCTCTAAATCTGAATATCAACGTCATTAGCCGTGCATCCGACGAGAGCAATGCCTTGAAGCTGAAACGTGCTGGTGCCGATCATGTTATTTTGCCCGAAAAAGTGGGTGGTTCGCGAATGGCCAATATGGTTGTTCGCCCCGATACAGCTGAGTTTCTTCGCTACATTTCCAT
>DYON01000543.1 GCA_020720525.1 Acetofilamentum sp. | reverse complement strand
GACATACGCTTGATTGTCGGATGTGCCTGTTTGTCCGTTGATGAGTTTGGAAATTTGATTGTCGCAAAAAGTTGCTAAGCGTTCGTAATTCATGTAAAATTGCGTTCCGCGGTCGGGCTGTATTATTTCGATGTCGGAATCTTTTGATCCGATAATGTAACCGTTTGAGCCGAAATTTTTAGCCATGTTTTCGAGTTCGTCAAGCTCGGCTTCGTTTGAGGTGTCCGTAGTTACCGAAAGTAGCGGCATTCCGTATTTTTCGGTGGCGTTAGACCAATCCGAACGTGCATACACTTTCCAAATGACTTCACGTGCGGCTTTGCGCAGTAATCCTAAGTCGTATTTATCGCCGATTTCGATGAGAAACCAATCGGGCATATTTTGTGCATAGAATATCGCATTTTTCAAAGTATCATCTACCTTTGCCTTTACGGATTGAAATTCGGGTACAACGTGAAACCTGTTGATAAGTTGAACCTCTCGGAATTGACCGCCGAACATATCGCCGAACTCTATCAGCGAATGCCCCCACCATTCGGATTCAACCGCAAAATCAACAAAGTCCGTAAACCAAGATTGCTCAAAAAGCTCTTTCAGTTTCATGTCCGCCTTGCCGTTTTTTCGTATCTCAAAATCAGATTGTTTGATTGTGAAATGTGCTGTTCGGATTTGCGATGACAAATGCGCCTCTTCCAAAATTTGCAAGTAAACCCCGTAAAGCACTATTCGGTTCGGCTCTTCGGTATTTTCTGCCGCCAGTATTGCCGATTTCAGATTTGCCATTTCGACTTCGTATTTCGCAATTTGCGAGCGCACAGTCTTTTTACTGACGGCACGCGTGTTGCGTTTGGTGGGTTTGTCATCGGTATTTGCCAACTGCCGTAACCGAGATATATCAATTCCGATTATTTTTCCTAATAGATTCATTTTAGAATGGATTATGTTCTTTTTTCGTATTTGAGCCCCAACGGAAGTTTGTTTCTTTACGTGCGTTATCTTCGCGGATGAGTTTCAATAAAGAGGTATTACGCTTGCCTTGCT
>DYON01000542.1 GCA_020720525.1 Acetofilamentum sp. | reverse complement strand
TGTGCAATACGCTGTCAAGAGTCAGTTATGGTTTTTTGGAGCTAATAAACCATGACACTCTTTACAGGAATACCCCCACGGAAAAAACAAAAAGATACAATGCCAGATTTGAATGATTATGTTACAGCCAAAAAGGCAGCCGAATTACTTGGCTTTCATCCTGAAACTGTAAGAAGACTTGTGAGGGATGGAATTTTAGCAGGTCAAAAATGGGGTAAAGAATGGCTAGTATTGAAAAAGTCTGTTGAAGATTATATAAAGCAATTTGGCGATAATAAGCACAACTCACGACGCCAAAAATAAAAGCGGCTGAATAAAAACCAGTCGCTTTTTTTGTAAATGAGCATATTGCATACTACAATATTGTAGTGTACAATATGCTCATTGAACTTTACCAACTTATAACCGTTGAACGCAACTTGACGCGATGTACTCGCGCTTGGATGTTCACGCGGTGAGGGATAGCGGGCGCAAGTCCGCAAAGGACAAGCACATTCAAATTCAAATTCAATTTGAGAGGTGAAACATGGCAATAGTGAAAGGCAAAAAATATAAGTTTAGATCGGAGATGCCCCAGGACGTTGATGTTTTATTGGAATTACTCCCGCCTAAAAATGTTCTTTCATATCAGGTATCTAATGCTTTTGGTACACAGTTTCCAGACTGTGCGTGTGAAATCGAATTATCAGGCATGACATTAGACGACTTGAAAAAGGTAATTGAAAAAATACCCGATGGTCATGTCATGCTGGAAACGGTAGCAGATCTAAAAAACTACACGGGGGTACGACATGGAAAAAACTTCAAAGTAAACAAATCACAACGGAAGGAAAAGCAACCATGAAACAAATTATTGACCGCAAGGTATACGACACAGAAAAAGCCGCCCTGGTAGCGTCAAATCGCTTTTGGGATGGTAACAACTTTGAGCGCAGCGGACGAAATACCTACCTGTACAAAACGGCGAAAGGTAACTTCTTTGCACACAACACGACACAATGGCAGGGCGAAAGCGACACGATTCAAGCCTTGACCGTTGACGA
>DYON01000187.1 GCA_020720525.1 Acetofilamentum sp. | reverse complement strand
CGATTCGGCTTGGATTGGTGGTTTCTTCGATGGCGCTGCTATCAATCAATCGGTATTGGCTTGTCCTCCCGATTCTATCTGGGGTGGGGGATTTTACGACGGTGCATCCGAAAAAACGAATCTGGCAAACTGCCCAACCGAAATCATCTTTGGTGGTGGTTTCAACGATGGTGCTGCAATGTATCTATCTACCACATGCAATCCATTGCCAGTTGAATTGCTGGCACTTAAGGCATTTTGGCTCGGAAAAGATGGGGTTATTCAGTGGATTACTGCCACCGAAATCAACAATAAAGGTTTCTATATTCAACGCATGAATTCCGCAGGAGTGTTTTCAGATGTTGCTTTTGTTCAAGGAGCTGGAAATTCAAACGTAGCAATCACATATTCATGGCTCGATCAAGATCTGATGGAGCAAAATGCCGATATTTTCTATTATCGCCTTCGTCAAGTCGATAACGATGGGGGTGAAAGCATCACCGAAACAGTTAGCCTCTCGAAAAGCGATGCAGGAAATACCAATAATGATGAAATTTCGGTGGTTCGCTTATTTCCAAACCCTTCAATCGATGGTATAGGTGTTAAAATGCTGTTGAGCAGCAGTATAGATGGAACTGTGGCTGTTCAACTATTCGATGCATCTGCAAAAAAGGTGTACAACATTCAGAATTCAGTAAGCATTGGATTGAATATGTATGCACTTCCTGATGTATATTTGCAACCTGGATCGTACAATATTGTTGTTAGCATTCAGGGAGAATCAGTAACTTTGCCTTTAGTAATAACCAAATAAAACTTCCGATTATGAAAAAACTTCTCACTCTTTCAGCCTTCATTTTTCTGAGCGTGATGCTTAGCATGGCGCAGACCCCTACACCATTGGTTTCTGCCGATTTTCCACAGCCAGGCGATAGCTCTGACGTAAAGGAATACACTATCTCTCCCACGGAAACATTTTCTGACACCATATCAGCTGATGATAGTTTATCTATTGATGAGTGCATCGAAAAAGCTCTTACCACTATTAATGATATCTATATGGATGATATTTCGATAGGTGGTCATCAGACTGATACTATTCCTATTCTTATTTATTCTGCTTATCCTGGAACTAATGCTTTTCACAGAGTTTATGGTGCCATCAATTCGTTTTTACCAGGTGTATCAAGTTTTCCAGCTGCCAATGTATATTCACATTTAGAAACCGTTGATGGTGAGTCGTATGTCTATTATGAAAATGTGGCTGGTGGTTTTTATGAGTTAGGCATGTATATTTTGCCAGCAGGAGGAGGGGCTGCAGTAACTCTTGTTAATGACCCTAAAAAGCCAATGGTTACATTTCCCGTCGATTACAATACACCCAATAATGTTGTCAACTTCGCTTCAAGTACATCGGGTGGAGGCATTTCAACTGAATCGTTTTTGAATACAACTGTTGATGCTTATGGTAAATTGGTTCTTATTACAGGTACTCCTTCATCGCCTATTGTAACTGAATATAATGATTTTTTGCGCGTAGTGCAATATAGTCTTGATACTATGGATATAGGTTCAGGCTTTTTGTTTTATATTGAAAGTAAATTTTTCAACTATTACATACCTGGTTATTTTGATCCTATTGTGGTTTATTCTGTTGCTCAGATTCGCAATAATGTTGATCCCACATATTGGTCATTGGATCCTGCGTTCAAATGGCATGACGAAATTGAAGTTCAATATAACAAAGAGTTTATTATAGCAGGTGTTTCTGAAAATGATGGTTGGCAGCTCAATCTTTTCCCAAATCCTACTTCTGGAAATGTAAGTCTCGATATGCCTGCTTTCAGTGGCGAAAATGTTCAGATGGATGTTTTCAATGTAGCTGGTCAATTGGTTGCAAGCCAGAGTTTTACCGATGGACTTATTCAGATGAACTTGAGTGGACAACCCGAAGGTATTTATACTGTTCGCATCAATGCCAATGGTCATTTGTTCAACAGTAAGCTTGTAATAGCTCAGTAATTTTTTTTGGTTTTGTTAAAAAAGCGTCCATGTTTGTGGGCGTTTTTTTTTGCGCGGTTACTCGGGCTGGCATTTGCAAGCTCCCTGCCTGCAGGCAGGTTTGACAATGCTATGGTTGAAGCCGTTTGCTTTCCGAAATAAGTTCGGGACACAAGCTGTGGGGCGGTGCAATGTGCTTGCAAATAGGATGGATTTCTTTCACAATTGACCTCCAACACCTTTAAACTTCTCCACAAACGAAGTCAACTTTTGAAAAACACTTTGCTTTTTGGTTAAATACTGAGGATTTAATGGACTCATCTTTGGTAAAAGTGCATTGAGTTCTGTTCCGTTTTCGCTTGCATATTCTCGCTTTAAAGAAGTTGTTATGTAACGCTTTGCTTCCTCTATATTTAGATTTTCTTCTGTAATTAATTCCAATGCTTCCACTCTCTGCTTGCTTTGAGCATAAGCAAAAAATGAATCTATTACATTCGCTTTATCTTGTAGCGTGTCAAGGTCAGTCTCATTTATGAAATCAACAACTAAACTTTCTTTGGCTCTGTTTCCTACACTTGCACGAATAACTCTGCGTATTTCGTCTATCAAGGTGGCTTTGTCTTTAGTTTTATTGTTATGCTCAAAAATCAATTCAAGAATATAATCAAGGTTTATTTCTTGTGATTTTAGCAAGTCAACTTCAAACACAACATCATCCCAATCAATCGTTGATTCTTCCGATTCATTGCTGTTTTTCTCACGTCTTAACCAGTCGCGTATATCGTTATACGTTGACCGATAATCCTGAACCGTTCGTTCTTTGAGTAAATCAATTTTTTGCATTGCAGCAATATCTTCATCTGTTAAAAAATGCGCATTTTTAAATTCTTCAATTGCCTCTGAATTATTTATGTCAATATTTTGAAATATTCTAAGAAGATTAAATTCATCGTAATTTTGGAGTATGTTTTCTACTCGCAAATATTCGCCGAATAGTTTTGCAAAATCCTTTTTATCTTTCTCTTTTACAATTTCATCAGGATTAGGGAATTTCTCATTTAACTCTTTTACTACTTCCACATAACCTCTGCGTGCTTCGCCTGTGGTTACATCTGTAAAACCTTCTAAATATTCTTTGTAGCTTTTTTCGAGAACCACGTTTTTGGTATTGCTGTCGCCAAAAAGTGTAATGGCGTCAATGGTTGCTTTTTCTAAATCGCGGAAAGTTACAATATTGCCAAAGGTCTTTGTAGCATCATAAATTCTATTTGTGCGTGAAAACGCTTGTATTAAACCGTGAAAACGTAAGTTCTTGTCAACAAAAAGTGTATTGAGTGTTGGGGCATCAAAGCCAGTGAGAAACATTCCAACTACAATGATTAAATCAATTTCTTTATTTTTTACTCGTTTGGCAAGGTCGCGATAGTAATTCTGAAACTCACTGCTATCAACGCCAAAACTGGTTTTGAACATTGCATTATAGTTGTTAATGGCTTTTGTTAAAAACTCTTTGGCACTTACGTCCATTGCAGATAGGTCGAAGCTCTCGTCAACTATTTCACCTATTGCACTCTGCTCTTCATTTGCAGCAAAGGAAAAGATTGTTGCAATTTTTAATGGCTTTTCGCTATCTTTTTGCAGGTTGTTTAATTCCTCATAATAACATTTGGCTGCATCTACACTGCTTACGGCAAACATGGCATTAAAGCCTTTGTTGCTGCCTTGGTTTCTGTGTGTTTTTAGCCTAAAGTTCTGTAAAATATATTGGGATATTTCTTTGATGCGTTCTGGGTGAAGCAAAGTTTTTTTGTTTTCGGCTGCACTTAATTTTTTCTCATCTATTTCAGTTTCTATGCTCTTAAATTGAGGACGAACATCATTATAGTCAACTTTGAATTTTAGAACCTTTTCATCTCTAATCGCATCCGTAATTATATAAGAGTGCAGCTCACGACCGAAAACACTTGCTGTAGTTTCGGCACCTAAGGCATTTTCGGGAAAAATGGGCGTTCCGGTAAATCCAAATTGATAGAACTTTTTAAATTTCTTTTTCAGATTCTTTTGTGCTTCTCCAAATTGAGAACGGTGTGCTTCATCAAAAATAAAAACGACTTGCTTTTGATAAATGGCTAAATTGCCCTCAGTTTTCATGAGGTGATTGAGTTTCTGAATGGTAGTTACTATAATCTTATTGTCGTCCTTTTCAATATTTCGCTTTAATCCGGCAGTATTGTCAGAGCCATTCACACTATCGGGCGAGAATCGCTGATATTCTTTCATTGTCTGATAGTCCAAATCTTTACGATCCACTACAAAGAATACCTTATCAATAAAATCTAATTGTGTGGCTAATCGGGCTGCCTTAAAACTGGTGAGTGTTTTGCCTGAACCGGTGGTGTGCCAAACATATCCGCCTCCTTCGTTGCGCAACCATTTATTTGCCAAATATGAACTTTCAATTTTCCACAACATCCGTTCTGTGGCTGCAATCTGATAAGGTCGCATTACAAGCAGCGTATCGCTGGTGTCGAAAACCGAATATTTTAGCAATATCTCTAAAATTGTCTTCTTTTGAAAAAAGGTAGCCGTAAAATCTTTCAGGTCTTTAATAAGTGTATTGTCGGCTTTTGCCCAGTTCATGGTAAAGTCGAAATTGTTTTTGTTCCGCTCCACCGTATTTGCAAAATATCGGCTGTCGGTACCGTTTGAAATAACAAAAATTTGTATATATTTAAAAAGCGAGTTTTCGCTATTAAAGCTTTCTTTTGAGTAGCGGTGCACCTGATTAAACGCTTCACGTATAGCAACCCCACGTTTTTTTAATTCAATATGAACCATTGGCAAACCATTGACTAATATGGTTACATCATAGCGATTGGCATTTGTCCCTTTTTGTTTAAATTGTGAAATTACCTGTAGTTTATTACCTGCAATATTCTTTTTGTCAACCAAGTAGATGTTTTGGATATGACCATCGTCAAAAGCAAAATCGTAAATGTAGTTATCGTGTATTTTTCTTGTTTTCTCTACCAGATTATCGCTTGGCTTGTCTAAATATTCTTCCACAAAACGAAGCCATTCCTTATCCGAAAATGCCATATTGTTGAGCAATTGAAGTTGCACCCGTATATTTGCCAACATGGCTTCGGGCGTGTTGAGGCTTATCAGATTTTCGTACCCTTGATGAACCAGGTCTTGAATAAATTCCTTCTCAAGTGCTGCTTCTGTTTGATAAACAGCAGGTGCCTCATTTACTTCAAAATACTTGGTGAATTTATCAAGTACAATGAAGTTGTTTGATTCTGCTATGGTTTTATATGTTGTCATAATTTATTCATTTTTACCACGAAAGG
>DYON01000186.1 GCA_020720525.1 Acetofilamentum sp. | reverse complement strand
TTCCCGTTTTTCGCTTGATTAGATTAGTTCAGTAGAGGGTGCGAAACTTGAGTTATTTGAAAAAACAACATCCATTGGGGGATAGATTTTTCTAATTTCGGTCGTCGGAACCTATTTCTTGTACAACTACAATATCTTCCACAGATCGACCGCATGCCGATAAATCAACTCTACCATTCCTTTTCCATTTTCGGTTTGGCAGCCAGCAGCGGCGCATTTTTGCAAAAAAAGCGTTTTGGAAGGATTGTAAATAAGGTCGTAGGCCAATGCATTTCGATTTAATTTGCTGTAATTGATGGGAGGACATTCGTTTTGTTGCGGGTGCATACCCAACGATGTTGCATTTATTATTAAGTCGGCTTCGGCAAGTTCTATTTCATGCAAATCGGCATAAGCAATACAATCGGACGAAGCATTGCGCGACACTTTCTGGAACTCGATATGGTGCAAATTCAAAGCATAAGCCACAGCAGCTGCAGCACCGCCATTACCAAGCAAAATTGCTTTTCGAAAACCCGATGGGCGCAGTCTGAAAATTTCGTTGGCAGAAGCCAAATAGTCGGTATTGAATCCAGATAATTTCGATCCATTTGCTGTCTGATTCACCAAAACCACATTCACCGCGCCGATGGCGGCAGCCTTCGAATCGATTTCGTCTAAAAACGGAATCACGTCTTTTTTGAAAGGAATGGTTATCAAAAAACCGTTAAGTTTATGAGACGACACCCAAGTATCGAAATGCAGCATTTCGTCGTGGCTGGGTTCGAACAATTGAAATTGAGCATCAATTGCATGCTGCTCGAAAAACATCGAAAACCAATAGCCCGAGGCTGAATGCGATACGGGCCGTCCGATGATTCCAAATTTTCTCATGGCTATTTTTGGTCGAATTGCTTCAAGCTATCGGGGAGAAAATGAAAAAAAGTATCGCCACGAAGACCCAAGCGTATGGTTTCGAGTGGAATAACATCGTTGGGCGCAATATTTCCTAAATTCACATTTGCGCCAAACTCTTTTATAAAGTACAATTGTTGATTTTTCTGAGGAGCTTCCCACAATATTTTTTCAACGGGCATAGCAGCCGAAATAAGATTGATAAGACCTTTTTTCGCGCTTCCCGAAGCGTCGTAAATTCCAATATTTCCAGCTTCGCGGGCTTCGGCAATAATAAACAAAGATCCAGCATTTTGCTCGGCAACCATTTGGCTTACCCAATCTTTGTCGCTGATAATCACATCGGCACGCTTCGATCCCACTTCGCTCAAAACCCTGTAATCGCGCGCAAAGGAACGAATGTAATTGCATTTGGCTTCGTGATCCATATCCATCGAGCCATCGCTTATTTCGACCGTATCAACTCCAAAGCGATCGAGCAAGCGCCTGTATTCGTCGGTTTTGCTGCGAATCAAAAAAGCCTCGAACAATGTACCACCAAAATAAATACTGATACCGGCATTTTTGTAAACAGCAATTTTATCTTCGAGCCTTCCAGTAGCAATAGAAGTACCAAATCCAAGTTTCACAAAATCGATTAAATGACCCGAAACTTGAATCATGTCTTCGGCTTCGCGAATGCTAAGACCTTTGTCCATAATCATGTTGACACCACTTGTGCGAGGTTTTTCTGCTCTTTCGGGCAAATGCGACAAATCAAAATTATACATAATATGTTACTGGTTTAAAAAGAGTGACACGATTTCAATAATGATTTCGTTTTCTTCCAACGACTTGTTGTAGTCGAAAATAGAAGTATATAATTCGAACCGAGCTGTGAGTCCGTTCATCAATTCGGAAACTGCTTGCTGGTTTTCGCCGGTTTCGAACAAAATGGCAGCTTTGCGATAGTAAATAAGCGCACTTTCGTCTTCTTGTGCTTTTTGGGCTTCTTCGAGAATTGCCAATGCTTCTTCGGTACCAGTAAGAAAATGATGAGCTTCGCTCAAATCGAGCCAGGCCAATAGGTTGTCTTTGTCGCAACGAATTGCATTACGGAATTCGGCAATAGCTTCGGAATACCTGTCGGTATTCATCAGAATAGTACCCTTGAGCTGATAAACATCGGTTCTCTCGGAATCGTTCAGTATAACCTTATCGGTTTGCTCGATGGCTTCGTTGTCGAGCCCCAACATATACAAGCTGTTGGCAAGTCCAATGCGAGCTTCGTTGTTGAAAGAATTCTCGTTCAAACATTTCATATAATTATCGGCTGCCGAACCGTAGTTGTTGAGCTGCGAGAAGGCTTCGCCCAACGAAAAATACGATTCCGATTTTAAACCATCGTGTTCAGCTACTTCGCGGAAACAATCGATTGCTCTGTGAATATCGCCCAAAAAGAGAAGCGAATGTCCTTTGCCAAACAAAGCTGGCAAAAATGAAGCGTCGGCAGCCAACGCAAATTCGTAGGCATCGACCGCTTTATCGGGCTGATTGTTGAGATTATATACATTGGCGAGCTGAAACCAACCATGCTGATTGAAAGGATGCTCGTCGGTAAATTTCAACAAAAACACAATTGCTTCTTCGATGGCGCCGGTGAGTTCGTACACAAAAACCAACTCGTTGAGGGCAAATTCGTCTTCGGAATCACGTTCCAACATGCTCATATAAAGCCCAATAGCTTTTTTATTCAAACCCAACATCTGATATTCCATGCTAAGAGCAGTAACGAGTTGTTCGGAGTCGGGGTCCATTTCGCGTGCTTTTTCGAGCAATTCAACTGCATCGTCGTGTTTGTCACGCTCGCTGTAAACCGATGCCAAAACAATGTAAGCCTCAACATTTTCGGGATATTGTTCAATAAATTGATTCGCCATTCTTTCGGCCGAATCGATTTTGTTGTCGAGAATGTGATAATGAATATTAAGAATTTGTAATCCTTCGTTGCCCGGATACATCTTTAAACCATAATCGATGGCTTCGCAGCTGTTGCTTAAATCGTCTTCTTTCAAAAAAGCGTCAATAATAGCTTCAAGTTCCTCTGGTTCAAAGAAATAGACTTCGTCGCCGGCAATGGTACTCCGATAACGTTCAATCAGCTTACTAATTTCTTCGTCGCTGTAGTAGAAATCGGAAGAGTCGTTCCCCATACAAAATGCCCCAAATTAAATCAGCGAATTATCGTCGCTAAAAAGTTCTTCATCTTCGTTCATAAAATCGTCTTCTTCGTCTTCTTCTCCAAACTGCGATTTAATACCTTCTTCGTCGTAAACTTCATCTTCGGCTTCGAGAACAATGCCGCTTTTTGCAACAGGCATCACTATTTCGGAAACTTCTTTAATTACTCTTGGATAAGGCAAAGTAACATCGGCTGGGTAAATTTTCATCAGCTCGATATATACGGTATATAAATTCAGAAAATCGAAAACATAGATGAATCGCTGATGAGGATCGTTGATAAACTGATTGAGCTTGATATTGCGCATCTCCAGCGGAGCACCTTCTTTCACTTCTTCGTCTTCGTCGGCATTCATGTCAACCAGCGTAATTTCGGTTTTCTTACGCCACTGATTGTCGCATGTATAAAAAGAAGCAAGTTCGTTGCCCTGAAACTTACATGTTTCTACGAGGGTTTTATGAAAATCCTCAAAACTATTATTCGCCAGCAATTCAATCTCGCGTAAAAATTCGTCGTTCTCGTCGGAAGTGACTCTAAATCTATAGGCGTGCATACACTCAATTTTAGTACGAAATTACAAAAATCTTCCCAACCTGAAAGAAGATTTATTTTTTTTGGGCTGGCACAAGACCAAGTTCGCTGCCCTTTATCAACATGAAAGCGAAGGCCTCGTCGTAATTATTGCCAATCAAACCATCTAAAATAGCATCTTTGATGGAATTCTTAATTATTCCAACCTCACGCGAAGGACCAATGTTAAAAAACGCCATAATTTCCTCACCACTCAAAGGAGGTTGAAAATTTCTTACACGGTCTTTGTCTTCAGTTTCGGCAAGTTTGATGCGCAAGTTGGCAAAATTTTCCATGTATTGCTTCACTTTCACCATATTGCCCGATGTGATATCGGCTTCGGCCAAAGTCATCAAATCGTCCAAATCGTCGCCTGCATCGAAAAGCAAACGCCGCAAAGCACTGTCGCTTACACCGTCTTCGACCAACGAAATGGGCCGCAAATGCAATGCAACCAACTTGGCTACAAAATCCATCTTTTCGTTTTGCGGCAAATGCAAACGCTTAAACAGTTTTTTGGTCATGCGGGCTCCAACAGCATCGTGACCGTGAAATGTCCAACCACGAATTTTGTCGAATTTTTTCACTGGTGCTTTTCCAACATCGTGAAGCAATGCAGCCCAGCGCAACCAAAGCGAATCCGATTTAGCTGCCACATTGTCCAACACCTGCAAGGTATGTGCAAAATTCTCTTTGTGCATATATCCATTGATGCTTTCGACGCCTTTGAGTGCATGAAGTTCGGGCAACACAAGCTGCAACAAACCACACATATCGAGCAAACGAAATCCGGCTGAAGGCTTCTGATGAAGCATTATCTTATTCAATTCTTCCGAAATGCGCTCGGGAGCGACAATCGAAATACGATTTGTATGTTTTTTGATCGATTCGAAAGCTTTGCTGTCGATTTCGAAACCAAATCGGGATGCAAAACGCACAGCGCGCATCATGCGAAGTGGATCGTCGGAAAAAGTAATGTCGGGGTCGCGTGGCGTACGAACCACCCCAGCTTTGAGGTCGGCAATTCCCGAAAAGGGATCGAGAAAATCGCCAAAATCGTCACCCAAACTCAAAGCCATTGCATTGATGGTGAAATCGCGTCGCAACTGATCGCCTTCGATGGTTGCAGGTTTCACTTCGGGGTTGCGGCTGCTTCGAGCATAACTTTCGGAGCGAGCTCCAACAAACTCCCATTCGCGGTCGTCGTAAACAAAATGTGCTGTTCCATAGGTTTTGAAAACCGAAACTTTGGGCTTTTCTGTCAATTGCGAAGCCACAAAAGTGGCCAGTTCTATGCCATCGCCTTCAACCACAATATCGATATCCCACGATGGGCGCTGAAGCAAAATATCGCGCACATAACCGCCCACAACATAGCAGCGCTTGCTTTGTTCGGCGGCCCAGCCATGAATGATGCTGAAAATCGGGTGTTGTAAATGCTCTTCGTACATGCGCCGCAAAGGTACGGTGAATTGGCGAAATGGCAAATTATTTTCCACCGACGATTCCATGTCCGTCGGTAGCTGGACGCTGAAATGTCGGTGCTTTTTCCCGCACCAACGCCACATTTCCACCGACGATTCCATGTCCGGTCGGTAGCTGGACGCTGAAATGTCGGTGCTTTTCACCTCACCAGCGTTACATTTCCTCTTTTCA
>DYON01000185.1 GCA_020720525.1 Acetofilamentum sp. | reverse complement strand
GAACTTGATAAACTTTCGAACTTTATGGACTCCACGCTCCCTCGTATCCACGCCTTATCGTTCCCTCTCATCATCGCATCATCGCATCAGCACATCACCACATCAACACATCACCACATCAGCACATCAGCACATCATCACATCAGCACATCAACAAATCAGCTTGTATAAAAAGAAAAAAATCGAGCTACCCCTAAAGCTTCGCAGCCAGCAACTCAATTGCTTTTCGCCTTCCCTCTTCATCCAAATTCGCAGGTGGCCCGTATGGAGTGTTGTTGACATCCACTATGTAAATTTGTCCATTGTCGCGATTGCGCAGCACATCCACTTCGCCAAAGTTGAGTCCAATAATTTCGGCAAATCGCAGTATTTTGGTTTGTTCGTCGTCCGAAAGGCATTCGCTGGCAGGCTTCAGAAACACTTTGCTTGCTTTTGTTTCGAACTGGTTTTCGGCATCTTTGAGCTTGATATAGACAAAGGGAAATGTGTTTGCAACCACCGGAACGCGAATGTCTTCAAAAAACCCGTTCTCGTCGGCATTGTTAATTACTATTTGGTAGATGCAGTCTTTTTGCGCTTGAGCCAACGGACAAATAACGATGCTGCCGCTATGAGTGGCATTCCACTCGCTCTTGCACACCGCCGGCCCGCTATGGAGTTGTGGATCGATGCGGGTTCGATAACCGAAAACTTCGTAGAAAAATTCATCGACATAGGTTTTAAGAATATTGTTGCAATGCAAATTGAGAACGGTTTTACTTTCGCTTAGCGTTCGAAGTATTGGAAAATCGTCGCGAAGGGTGCTGTCTTGCCAAGCAATTGCAAAAGTAATTTTTTTGCGTGGATTGTTGGTCATTGCCCAACCCTTGTATTTGGCAACTTTGAAAATGATGCTTTTACTGCCTGGTAGTTCGGGATAGGTAAGAATGCGCTTTGTGTGGCCTTTGTAACGAAAAAATGAGCGCCAAATAGAGCTGAAGTAGCGCAATTCTTTTCCAATTGCTTCAAAAAACGAAACTTTGGATGGATAAAAATTATTCAGGATCTTCTTCGTCGGATTTTTCATACACATTTCCACTATAATCGATTGTAGAGCTTTTCTTTTCCCATTTGTCGCGCGCCTCGATTTGCAAATCGGTGAAACTATCTTTTTCGTCAACTATTTCGAGTCCCAGCAAGGCTTCCATGATGTCTTCGAGTGTTACAACACCAGCTAAAGCGCCATACTCATCAACCACCACAGCCATATGTTCTTTTTTTTGAACCAAATTCAGAAACACGTCTTGTACTCCAAAATTCTCGAAAACAACCATTACATCTCTTTTTATTTCTGAAAGCAAAGTTGTTGATTTCCCCGACGCAATTTTCTCAAGCACATCAAATCGCAACACATAACCTGTAATAAAATCGGGCGATTCGGCATAAATAGGAATACGCGAAAACCGACTGCATTCGGGGTTTGTAAACAACATTCCAACGGTTGTTTTTTCGGAAATTCGGAATGCAACAGTTCGTGGAGTCATCAATTCGCCAATTTTTTTACCCGATAAATGAACAATGTTATGAATGGTACGACTTTCTTGTTCGTCGAGAACTCCCTCGCTAACCCCTAAGCGAGCCATAGCCGAAAGTTCGTCGCGCGAAACAGTTTTGTGTTCGTCGCCACGTTCAAAAACACGTGTAACCACTCTCGACAAGATAACCAAAGGAAACGATAATACCACAATAACCTGAATTACTCTACCTGCCGGCATGATAATCTCTTTCCAATAATTGGCGCCTATTGTTTTTGGGATAATCTCTGAAATAATAAGCACTGCCAATGTAAGAACTGCCGAAATGATACCAAAATAAACCTCTCCAAAAACGGCTACTGCCTGCGCTCCAACTCCTGCAGCACCAAATGTGTTGGCAACTGTGTTTAAGGTTAAAATGGCCGAAAGTGGTTTGTTGATGCTTTCCTTATACTCAATTATCAACGATGCAGTTTTACTACCATTCTCCTTCTCTTTCATCAAATATGGCAACGAAGAACTCAACAAGGTTGCTTCCATCAAACTGCATACAAACGAAATCACAATGGTCAATACTAAAAAGAGGATTAACAATCCCATATTTGTAGAATTTGCTTACAAAGGTATCAAATTGCACGAAATGTTATTGAAGGGAAATTTCCTGTTTTGGAGGTGATGAAAAAAGATGGTTGAATTGATTGGTTGTCGGAGGGCGAGATATTGAGTCGCTTAGATTGTGTGTTTCTCGAAAAACACGATGTGACCATTGAGACATATCTGAACTTTTCAAGCAGACTCCCAAAACAAAAAAGCGAACCACAATCGATGCGGCTCGCTTTTTTAATATTAACAACCGGTTTGCTTATTGCAGTACGATGCGCATTTCTTTCACCTGATCTTTAATAGTCATTCGGATTGAATAAACTCCTGGTAGTTCGCTGCTCATGTCGATCATTTCGAGCGGACTGTTCACGTTGAGTTCTTTCACCAAGCGGCCATCGAGGCTAAATACCTGAACAAACATGGCTTCGTTCACGTTTTCGGTACTGATGTAGAAAATATCGTCCGAAGGATTGGGATATACTTTCACACTCATATCGTTTTCTTCGATGCTGGTGCAATCGACAAACGTGATGGTGATGGTATCGCTTGCGGTACATCCGTACATGTCGGTAACAGTTACCGAGTATTGAACAGAATTTCCAAGACCAGTGCCTGTTGAATCGACTGTAATAGTAGGCGATGAGGCCATGGTTGACCAATCGTAGTATGAGAATGCACCTGGATCGAGAACTACTGTATTTTGAACACAATAATCGCCATCGGGACCGAGGTCTGGAGTTGGTGTTTGAACATCAATCATAACTGAATCAATTCCACCATGAAGTGTAACAGGTTCGACATACAGATTAATTCTTCCAAGGTTTAAACTTGATGGTGCAGACCAAACTTCTGCCATTTGTTGGGTTGTCAAGTAATACTGCATACCAGAGCGTGTGAGATGAGCAGTATCGCCAAGAATATTGATTGATGTAGTTGTATTGCAATATGATGTAGTAGTTCCACCACAACCATAAACGCCAATAACATCACCAGCTGCTACAAAAATATCACAAGGAATAATATTTCCTTGAGGTACTCCTTTCCAATAACCAAGTGAAACAAAGTTGTTCGTGAAAATAGAAAAGACAGGAGGCAAACCATCTGCAAATCTGAGAATTTCAATGGCTTGATCGCCAGCAACATCTGCAGGAACCATCACACCAGTAATATGGAAGTCTTTTGGAGCAACAAAGCAATATCCCCTAACATTTCCACCGTAATTAGATGTTTCTGTGCCGATTTCTGAAGCATCCACATTTCTCACTGAATAATACAATGTGCCATTCCAAACACGTGAATTTGGGCAACTGAAGACATTGTCTCCTCCATATTTTCCTGTAAGAACCATATTACTGTCGATGTAAATATCGTTGGTGCCAGCAATAATATTAGTGTAATACATAATGACTTGCGAACAAACATATATTCCATAGGTATGACCTGCAGGAATGTACAACTTGTTGTTTAACACAACTTTTGTTTGCAATCCACTACCAGCACCAGTAACCTGAATGCTATCCAGTTTAGCCCATCCAGTATTGGCTGTGTTGAATCCAACACAGGTTCCTTCACGATAATAAACTTTTAACCAGCCAGTTGTAGCGCCAATATTCACATTGAGACTATCAACCACAATATCGTTTTTGGCAGAGACATCAAACATATTACCACTAAATGAATTGTTGGTAATAAATGTTGTTGTGACTTCATGCTCTTCTTTTTGCGCTTCGGCTGTTTTGTAATAAATGCGGCCGTTCCAAATTCGAGGAAAAATTGTAAGGCTGAAATACCCGCCGCTAACACCTCCATTGAAGGTAATATCATCATTTGATTTCGTTTCATTTGTGCCATTTCCATCGGTATAGTCAATTCCATTGCTTGTACAAATGTAAATTCCGTATGTTTCTCCCTGAGGAATAACAAGCGATTTTGTCAATTCAAGCCAAGTGGGTCCATCAGTTGGATTTGGCACCACATCCACTGAGTCAAGTAGCAGCCAGCCAGCGTTTGATGTATTGTGTCCAACATAAGTTCCTTTACGATAATACACCTTGGCACTTGCTGGAGCAGATACATTCATATTGATATCAAAACCGTAAATGGCAATATCTTTTTTTGCTGTTAGATTGAACATGTTACCATCCCATACCCCTGCAAGGCCATTGTCAGCATCGAAAGCAGTTTCCAGATATGGAAATTTTGTATCCACCATCGAATCGTTAGCAATAGGTCCAATATTCAAATTGGTTCCTGCAATATTAATTCCAGCAGAATCGAGGGCAATAGCCGGTGAAAAAGTAAGATGCGCAGTGTCGTTGGCGCAACTGTTATAGCCATCAACTTCGGGAAGTTCAAACCCATCGGTTCCGAGGTAAATAGCATCCCACCAAGCCTCGTCGGCACCAGATTGGTTGTAGATGTCGAGTGTTGAAACACCAGGAACTGCAGCAGCAAAGCCGATTTTTGAACCAAGAAGTACTCCATCAACAAATACATCGTAGGTATGAGTTGTGTAATTGATGTTTTTTACTTCAACATGAATCCATTTGTTGCTTGCAACAGGACAAAGTGTAATTGGACCCGCAGCAGTTGTAACTACAAAATTTCCACCCAAGATTTCGGCAGAAAAAACCGCATTGTTGCCCGAATGACCGTTGCCGGCTTTAAATAATCCACCATTGGCACCAGTTACGCGAACGTAGTAGCTTATCACATTCACTTCTTGTAGAGTAGTGAAATCGACTTGGATGCCTGCTCCAGCACCTGTTCCTGTGATGTGTAGCGATTGTGCTCCAACAACGTTTTCGGTAGTTGTTGCTTCAACTGTGCCAGCAGTGGACAAATCTACCCACTTGTTGAGGCCATGTTCAAATCCTTCAACAAAAGGAATTGATGGCATTTGTGCTTTCAAAAGCATGACGCTCGAAAGCAACAAAACGAAAAGAATCAATGATTTGGTCATAAGAATATAATTTGTGCAAAGATAAAAATATATTTCACTATCAAAATTAGTATTTGTTACAACTAACGGCATATAAGCACAATCAAGCGCTTTGGCCTCATATTATTTTAAGAGGGTTCTATAAATTAACATTATTAGTAATCAAATCATTATATGTACTAGTTCAGTCTAAAAATCCCTGAAAACTGTCATTCAGAGACCACCAACAAAAACGCGTTTTGCAACCTAAATACAAATGACAAACCCCAAAAGTCACCCTGAGTGAAAAAAT
>DYON01000184.1:3376-5382 GCA_020720525.1 Acetofilamentum sp. | reverse complement strand
GTTCTATATACAAGTTCATCGAACGCTTACATGATTACTAATACTATCAATGTTCCACAAGGGAAAGGAATAAACTTATCGTTCAGCTCTAGAAGAAAAAACTCAACCGCTGGAACCATACAAGTTTATTATCTTGTTACAGGAGCTTGCAGCTGGGATCGTTTTAATCCAAACAACAATGGCTGGGTGCTTTGGGGTACAATTACACCTAACACATCCGTTGCATTGCCGGGAGGCTGCACCACACAAAGTTTATCGCTCGAAAGCCATGTTTGTGGCGGACAAAATATTGCCGTATTATTGTACTTCCCCAATGCGTCAGCTACAAATTGGATAACAATAGATGATTTAGTTATAAGCGACACAGGTCCTACAAGCGTTGCTGTTCCTCTAATCACTGGAGCTACTACATACACTGAGAATTTTACCACCGACAAATGGTACGGGCCCGTAACAACAGGGAATTATTCCACTACTGGAACAAGAATCCCATATCATTCCTATAAAAGTGCTTCTGATGCTTACACTTATCTATGGAACAATGGGTGCAACGGAACAGCGAACCACAGTGGAGTTTGGGCCGACTATTTTGCAGCTTTTTACACTGGCTTCGAATTTTGCAACGCAGCTGGCTCTTCGCAGATAATCACCAAGGAATTGAACACATCCTCGTGTGCGAATCCAATGATAAAATTTGCTTATAAAGCAAAATATCCTTGTGTGGCTGGTGATTACGACAACACATGGGATGAAAGTTACCTTCTTTATTCTCCAAAGCTTTATACATCAACAGGTCAAGGATACAATTGGACTCAGCAAAACGTAAATTACTATTTTCCCGATGGACTTTGGCATTTTGCTTCGTATTCGGTTCCATCTGCTGCCAATATTAAAGTGCGTTTAAGCCGTGGGGGCTCGTGTACCAATCCGATTGAGGGAGTTGATAACATCAAAGTTTTTTGCGAAGATTGCCGCATCAGTGCATTAAATGGCGGAACCATTACAGGCGAATCAAATCCAGCCAACAACACCGATTACACCTACACAATTACACCAACAACGTATGCTACCTATTATAAATGGATGATTCGAGCCACCGACCGCACTCCACCTGAGATAATTGAAGCAGCTTGTCCGAATGGTACCGATCCGTGTATTGTTTCAGGCCAAGGAACTACAAGCGTTGTGATTAATTTCGGCACCAATGCATCAAGCGAAAATTTCCGCGTGATGTGCATTCCCTACGATGCAAATCCAGGAACACTTGCTGCTCCCAGCGATGCTTGCTATGCAAAAATAAGTTTATTCCCAACCACAACACTGCCAGTTGAATGGGGCTATTTTCGCCTGAACGAGTTGAATAACGATGTTTTAATAGAATGGCAAACGCTTACCGAGACCAACAACAATAGTTTCGAAATACAAAAAAGCACCGACGAGAATATTTTTACAACAATTGGCTCACTTCCTGCTGCTGGAAACAGCAACACACCACAGTATTATTCTTTTACCGACAATCAACTCGAAGCAGGAATAACTTACTATAGAATTCGCCAAATCGATTTCGATGGTAAAGAAAGCTTTTCGAATGTATTGAGCATCATCAGCGAAAACCCGCAAAGCGGAATTTCGGCAAATGCATTTTTCAACAATACGATACAAATTTACACCGAGCTCTCCATTCTTTATCCCGTTCAAATGGAGCTAACCGACATTCAAGGACGAAGAGTTTTTGTTTCGGAATCGTTTACGATGAGTGGTGGTAGCTTTCTCGAAATTCCTGTGCCAGCTATTCCCGATGGAATATATCTGATGCGCATTGGTGGAATTGGAATTGATAAAAAAATGCGGGTTGTGAAAAATTCGTCGATAGATTAAAATATTTTTCTACTTTTGCAGTCCGCTTGCCCGAGTGGCGGAATTGGTAGACGCGCTGGTCTCAAAAACCTGTGAGCGAAAGCTCGTGCCGGTTCGATCCCGGCCTCGGGTACAAAAGAAGAACACCT
>DYON01000184.1:0-3276 GCA_020720525.1 Acetofilamentum sp. | reverse complement strand
CCCGGCCTCGGGTACAAAAGAAGAACACCTTAACAGTGTTCTTCTTTTTTTACAACAAAATCAACCTCTTTCCCATATTTTCCCTATTTTTGACGTGCTTAAGTTCGGGTTCAGTTTTTGCTTTGTTCGTTTCACCATGAAAAGTATTGCAATTATTCATTCCATCCTGTTATTGTTCCTTCTGTTTGCAGAAACAGCCAAAGGACAAGCGCTGCAACCACAACGTTCGATTGAATTGACCGAAACGCCTGCAGCTTTTTCGGTCGATGCTTTTGGAGCCGTTTATATACTTCAGCAAAACGGAAGCTTTATCAAATACGACAGCCTCGGCAATGCCGTTGCACTTCCTGGACGGAAAACAAGCAGCAGTCTTTGGTCGATCGACACACAAAATCCATATAAAATCATTCTATTCAACCGCGACTTGCAGCAAGCCGACATGTTCAACGCTTCTTTTAGCAAAATAAACAGCTACAACCTCAGCAATATTGATGCTGGCGACATTTCGCTATTCTGCAATTCGTTCAACAATGGATTTTGGGCATTCACTTCGCAAAACGGCAATCTGATACGCTTTAGCGAGCAATGGGACATTGTTTCGCAAACAAACACCACCACGCTAATTGATGAAGAAGGATTTTTGCCAGATATTTTGATAGAAAATGAGCAAAAATTATTGCTTGCCCAACGCAGTGGAACTGCTTATCTCTTTGATGTTTTCGGAAATATGTTGTTGCGTTTCCCCGATAAAGCTACCAATTACGCTATGGAAAACGATATATTGTATTTTTTGGTAAACGACAGTATTCATGCATATCAAACCGTTCTTCACGAAGAAACTATTGTGCCATTTGGTTTGAGTAGCATGAGCGATTTTGCTTTTTCTTCGCCTTGGTTTGCCATTTTGAGCGAAAATAAAATTTTTCTTTTTCGAAAACCATAGTTTTTTTTTCTTTTTCAAATAAAAACCTGAAATTAGCAGCCTGATAACTCAAAATTCATTTTATGCATATAGCCATCGCCGGAAACATCGGAAGCGGAAAAACAACCCTCACCGGATTGCTCGCCAAAAACTACAAATACACTCCACAATACGAAGATGTGGACAGCAATCCGTACCTAAGCAGTTTCTACGAAGACATGAAACGCTGGTCGTTCAATTTGCAGATTTATTTCCTCAACAGCCGTTTTCGCCAGATTGTGGAAGTTCATCGTCAGGCACAAGATGTGATACAAGACCGTACTATTTTTGAAGACGCATTTATTTTTGCTCCCAACCTCCACGATATGGGTTTGATGTCGTCGCGCGATTTTGCCACATACCAATCCATTTTCGAGCTGATGGTGTCGTTTATCAAGCCTCCCGATTTGCTCATCTATCTTCGCGCCGATGTTCCAACTCTCGTTAGTCAGATTCAAAAACGAGGTCGCGACTACGAAGCATCCATTCGTCTCGACTATTTAAAAAGCTTGAACGACCGCTACGAATCGTGGACAAGTAGTTACAAAGAAGGAAAATTACTTATTATCGACGTTGAAAAAGTGAAATTTCACGAGAGCAAAGAAGACCTTGGAGTTATCATCGACAAAATAAACGCCGAATTGTTCGGTCTATTTTAGCATGAATATTATCGGAATTATACCAGCTCGGTATGCCTCGACCCGATTTCATGGCAAACCACTGGCTCTTATTGCCGGAAAAGCTATGATACAGTGGGTTTACGAAAATGCTTCGCAAGCCAAATCGCTTTCGCAGTTGTTGATAGCAACCGACGACCAACGTATTGTTGACAAATCGATTGGATTTGGAGGACGAGCCATTATGACGTCCGAAGATCATCCAAGTGGAACCGATCGTTGTTTCGAAGCCGCAACCACAGCAGGAGCAAAAGCAGACGATCCAAACACCATTATCATCAACATTCAGGGAGATGAACCTTTTATTGAAGCTGAAATAATCGACAAAATTGCTTCTGCTTTTTCCGACCCAAATGTAAATATTGCAACGCTGGTGCGACCTTTCGATTCCGACGAAGATTTGTTTTCGGAAACCTGTATGAAAGTGGTTACAAACAACACTGGGAATGCGCTCTATTTCAGCCGATCAATTATTCCTTTTATCCGAAATCTTCGACGCGACAAACCCATGTTCGAACAATTTCCTTTCAAACAACATATTGGAATTTATGCATACAGAATGAGTACTTTGGCAAAATTAACCCAGCTCGAACCCTCAAATCTTGAAAAAACCGAATCGCTCGAGCAACTTCGATGGCTCGAAAACGGTTATTCTATCCGGGTTCTCGAAACATCCTACAAGGGTCACTCGGTTGATGTGCCTTCCGATATCGATAAATTAAAAAATACTTTTCCCGAAATATTTCGGTCATCTTTTCAATAGTTTTTTATGGATTTGTTATTGTTGGCGCTTTTTGTTATGCCTTTTGTTGCATATATATATGTAAATAGAATAATGGGTGAAACTCCAGGAGGCAGCCAAAAAACATCTTATGAAGGATTGACCCCTTCTGGAATTAGTATCAAAGGCCGACATGAAGAGATAAAACAACTTCTTGAAAAAGAATCCTACTTTTTTCGCTCCTTACTTCCCGAACAAAAGGTGGATTTTGTTGAACGCGTTATTCGATTCAATTCAACAACTTCGTTTTACAATTCGCCAGGATTACTACTCAATGCAAGGCATGTTATTTTGATTTCATCAACATTTGTACAACTCACATTCGGTTTGCGCCGAAGCATGCTCGACCGTTTCAATCATATTCAAATTTTCCCCGCCCATTACAAAAACGAGAAAACACGCCAGTTTCACAAAGGCGAAGTAGATATTACTGGTTTAATTTCGCTTTCGTGGGAAGACTACGAAATTGGAAACAGCGATCCACACGATGGGCGCAATGTTGGCTTACACGAAATGGCGCATGCTTTTGCCATAGAAATAATTGAAAGCGACATGAACTATCATCATTTGGTGATGAAACTCAAGCCTATTTTTCTGCGGGCACGCTACGAAATCAACAACCCATATCAACGACCCGATCTTTTGCGAGGTTATGGTTACAGCAATATGCACGAGTATTTTGCTGTGTCCACCGAAGTGTTTTTCGAAAGCCCAGAACACATGGCAAGCATTCATCCAGCACTTTACATCGAAATGGCAAAACTGTTTCACCAAGATATTCTTACTCAATATAGACAGCACGAATCGGGTTTATCCAACAATCAGATACCAAACTCTACTCAGCTACCACCAGTGTA
>DYON01000183.1 GCA_020720525.1 Acetofilamentum sp. | reverse complement strand
TTTTTATTAACAAAACGTACTATTTATCAACATTTTTGAGGTGCGAAACTTGAGTAAAATAGTTTTAGGGTAATAAAAAAGTTGATAAAAAATCATCAGCAGAGGTTTTTATTGCCTATAATAGCGGAGATATGATTACATGAGAAGAAATATTTAATTGCTGAATTGCTGCCTCATTCCATATTTCTTTCATCTCTGAAAAAATTAAATTACTTTTGTACTAATTATTATTGAATATTACTATGGCTACCATTTTGCAAAAATTGTTTGGCAACAAAGCCGACAAAGACATGAAAGAAATTGCTCCCTTCGAGCAAAAAGTTCATGTGGAATACGAAAAAATTAAAAAACTTTCCAACGACGAACTACGCGGAAAAACAATAGAATTTCGTGCCGATATTAAAAAAGCGGTTCAAGCCGAAGAAGATCAAGTTGCACAACTCAAGGACCGACTCGATGTAGAATACGAAATGTCTGTGGAAGAAAAACAGCGTTTATACACCGAAATCGATCGTCTTGAAAAGAAAATTTACGATACTACTCAAGAAAAACTCAACGAAATTCTACCTGCCGCTTTTTCGGTTGTGAAAGAAACTGCTCGCCGTTTTAAAGAAAACGACGAAGTAATTGTTACTGCAACCGATTTCGATAAAGACCTTTCGGCTCGTAAACCTCATGTGAAAATTGATGGCAATAATGCGGCTTGGAGCAATACTTGGTCGGCTGGTGGCACTCCTGTGAAATGGGATATGGTGCATTACAACGTACAGCTCATTGGTGGTGTGGCTTTGCACTGGGGACGTATTGCCGAAATGGCTACTGGTGAAGGGAAAACTCTTGTTGCTACTTTGCCTATGTATCTCAATGCCCTGCCTGGAAAAGGTGTGCATGTGGTTACTGTAAACGATTACCTTGCAAAACGCGACTCGGAATGGATGGGCGTTTTGTTTGAATTTCATGGCTTAGTTGTAGATTGTATCGACAGGCACGAACCCAATAGTGCTGCTCGGAAAAAAGCCTATATGGCCGATATCACCTACGGTACCAACAACGAATTTGGTTTCGATTACTTACGCGATAATATGGCGCGTGGTGTCGAAGAAATTGTACAACGTGGTCACAATTATGCCATTGTGGATGAGGTCGATTCAGTTTTAATTGATGATGCTCGTACTCCTTTAATTATTTCGGGTCCTACAAGCAAAGGCGATTTGCAAGAATTCGACGATTTGAAACCTTATGTGGTGAAAATCAACAATGCTCAGAAAAACCTTATTAATCAGTTGTTGGCCGAAGCAAAGCAACTTTTATTGAAAGAAAATCCTTCGTCGGAAGAAGAAAAATTAGGTGGCGTTGCATTGCTCAAATGTTTCAGGGGTTTGCCTAAAAACAAAGCATTGATTAAGTATCTCAGCGAACCGGGCATGAGAACTCTGCTGCATAAAACCGAGAATACTTACATGGCAGAGAATATGAAAAACATGCATCTAATTGATGACCACTTGTTTTTTGTAATCGACGAACGTCAAAATTCTATTGAACTTACCGATAAAGGGATTGATTTGTTGACCGAAATGACAGGCGATGCCAGATTTTTTATTCTCCCCGACATCGGAGGCGAATTGGCCGATCTCGAAAAATCGAATTTGCCCGATCTCGAACGTGTCGAAAAAAAACAGTTGATGCGTCAAGATTACGCTGTAAAATCGGATCGTATTCATTCCATGAACCAGTTGCTAAAAGCTTATACGCTTTTCGAAATTGATGTGGAATATGTGATTATCGACAATAAAATCAAAATTGTTGATGAGCAAACTGGTCGTATTATGGAAGGTCGCCGCTACAGCGACGGACTCCATCAGGCTATCGAAGCCAAAGAGAATGTGAAAGTGGAAGCTGCTACTCAGACCTATGCAACCATCACATTGCAGAATTATTTTAGAATGTACAGCAAACTTGCAGGTATGACTGGTACTGCCGAAACCGAGGCAGGTGAGCTTTGGAATATTTACAAACTCGATGTGGTCGTTATTCCAACTAATAGGCCCATTACGCGTAAAGACTACAACGATTTGGTATATAAAACCAAGCGCGAAAAGTTCAATGCGGTTATCGACGAAATTGTTAAGCTTCGCGAAGCTGGACGACCTTCGTTGGTTGGTACCACATCGGTTGAAACATCCGAATTGCTGAGCCGCATGCTCAATATGCGAAAAGTTCCTCACAATGTTCTCAATGCCAAGTTGCATGCACGCGAAGCCGATATTGTTGCCAATGCTGGTTTTGCAGGAGCAGTTACTATTGCTACCAACATGGCTGGTCGTGGTACCGATATCAAGCTTGGACCTGGCGTTAAAGAAGCTGGTGGTCTTGCTATCATTGGAACCGAACGTCACGAATCGCGACGTGTCGACCGCCAGTTGCGTGGTCGTGCCGGTCGTCAGGGCGACCCCGGTTCTTCGCAGTTTTATGTGTCGCTCGAAGACGATTTGATGCGATTATTTGGTTCGGATCGCATAGCCAATATTATGGACCGTCTCGGTCTCAAAGAAGGCGAAGTGATTCAGCATAGCATGATTACCAAAGCCATCGAACGAGCTCAGAAGAAAGTGGAGGAAAATAACTTCGGCATTCGTAAGCGTTTGCTCGAATACGACGATGTGATGAATTCGCAACGCGAAGTGATTTACAAACGACGCAAAAATGCGCTTTATGGCGACAAACTCAGTATCGACCTCACCAATATGTTCAGCGATGTAGCCGAACAGGTAGTGCAGGAAGCACAAGATGCTCGCGATTACGATTTGTTCGTTTACGAAGCTATGCGCGTGTTTGCTGTCGATGCTCCTGTTGATGAAAAAGAACTTATGTCGGAGAATTTCGATGGTATTGCTACCAAATTGTTCGAGCACGCAACCGATGAGTATCAATTAAAATCGGAGATGATTGGAAAACGCACTTTCCCAATTATCAAAGAGATATACGAGAATGTTAATCGCAAATACGATAACGTTTCCATCCCTTTCACCGACGGAAAACGTTCTTTTTCGGCTCTGGCAAACATTAAACGTGCATTCGAAAGCAATGGACGCGAAGTAATGCGCGGCGTAGAACGAAGTCTTACTCTTGCTATTATCGACGATGCTTGGAAAGAACATCTTCGCGAAATGGACGATTTGAAGCAATCGGTTCAGAATGCTACTTACGAACAGAAAGATCCGCTACTGATTTACAAATTCGAATCGTTCGAGCTGTTCAAACAGATGCTAACTAAGGTAAGTAAAGACCTTATTGGCTTCCTTTGCCATGGTCGAATTCCTTTGGCCGAAGATCATTTATCCGAAACACAAGCTGCAGCAACACGTTCGGAAAATAAAAATCTGAAAACCAGCCGCGAATCCGATATCCCCGACGGATCAAATCATCCCAAATACCACGATCCCAGCGCAAACAAGCAATCAAAAGATCCTGTTCGCGTCGAGAAAAAAGTTGGTCGCAACGATCCTTGCCCTTGTGGTAGCGGAAAGAAATACAAGAGCTGTCACGGCAAAGACGCTTCCGAATAGCTGATTCTATGAGTAGAAACAAAAAACGCCAACTTAAGCCGCAATTCTTGATAGTGGCTGCATTGGTTTTGCTTTTTGTTTTTCTCCTTTTTACCAATCCTGGACGCTATTTTGTTTCGTGGGTTTTTGAGAAAATAACTTCCGAAAGGTCGTCGCCCGAAAAAATTACACGAATTGGTATTCAGCTCCCCGAAGAATATTCAGTGTTTGGTATTGATGTGGCGCGCTATCAAAATAAAATAGAGTGGAATAGAGTTGCCGATTTCAAGTCGGGACAATTCACCGTCGAATTTGTGTTTATGAAAGCCACCGAAGGTACTTCACTGAAGGATCCAAATTTTGCTGCCAACTGGAAAGGTACCTTCCAAAATCAAATTCCACGAGGAGCATATCATTTCTTTCGTCCGAGGCTCGATGCCGAAAAGCAAGCCAATCATTTTTGTCGCAATGTAAAAATGCAAGTAGGCGATTTGCCTCCAGTGCTCGATGTGGAGGAAATTCCTGCTGGAATGAGCAAAACTCAGCTTGTGAATTCGGTAAAAATTTGGCTTCAAATTGTTGAACGCAATTACAATATTAAGCCGATAGTTTACACTGGAGCCAATTTTTACGAGGAGTATTTTCGTGGCACCACCATCGAAAAATATCCGCTTTGGGTGGCACATTATTATCAAAACCAGCCAGCAACTTTTGCCAATTGGAAATTTTGGCAATTTAGCGATAAAGCCCAAATTGACGGTATTTCTGGCCCCGTGGATGCCAATGTTTTCTCAGGCACTTCCGCTCAGCTAAATGCCATGCGCAAAAAGTAGTAGAAGGTTAATACATCAAGCTGCCTTACAACATTCCATCGTTTGAAGTGAAACGTAAAACAGCCCTGTTCCGCTACAAGCGGAATGGGACCGTTGTAAGATGAACTCAGTAGCTTAAACCAGCCTTAATCTCAAACAAGCTAGCCTTACAACATTCCATCGTTCGCAGTGAAACGAAGAACATGGAACCGTTGTAAGTGTAACTCCGCAGCATAAATTAGCATTGCATCATTCCTGCAAATCAAAGCAGTCATCTACTCAGCTTCATTCTTCTCTTTTTTGCAAACAAATTTGAAATTTTTCTCGTCATCAAACAGCTTCCAAATCAAATCTAATGAACAAAAAACAGAATTGTTTTTAGAAATTTCCAAATACGAACTCCCAATATAGTCACCTGGATTTTTGCAGACTTTGTGCTTTACAGGATTTCTATTGATGTAAATAATCAATTCTTTCAGATAATCTTCGTATTCAATCAATCGGCGTTCATAGTTTTTCTCAAACAGTGATCCAGTTCTTGAATATTTGTGATTGAAATATTTCGAATAAGCATTAAACAAGAACTTCCATTGAGAAATTGGCTTAGGTTTTTTGACATCGACTTCGAGATCACTAATTTCTGTAGTTTTCCATTTTATTTCATGCTTCTGTGAATGAGCATTTTTTTTATCGAGATATCCAATTTCTTTCTCTTCTTTAATCTTGATGCAAAAATGAAAATGGTTGTTCATTAGGCACCATGCATACGTTTTGGCAATAGGTTTTATGTAGATTGTGTACAATTGCATGAAATGTTTGTAGTCGTCATTTGTGCGAAAAATGATTTCTTTGTTATTCCCACGATTATAAACGTGGTATGTTTTTCCATATTCCAAAAGAATGGCCATAGGATGCTTTTGTTGAAATACAAAGTTAAGCGTTTTTGTTTTTTGTCTTTTGGTCCTCTCGCAAACACAACGATTCCATGTCCTCCCTTCGGTCGGACGGTGGAATGTTCTGTTTGCGAGAGGAAGTAGAAT
>DYON01000541.1 GCA_020720525.1 Acetofilamentum sp. | reverse complement strand
TGTCCATACATCACTTTCGTTTCTGAAAATGCGAACTTGTCCCGCATTTTCAGATATAGCATCATTTTTTGATGCCCCAATGGCAACAATATTTCCAGCGTCGTTTATGCTAAGGGCTTTGCCAAACTCATCGCCGGCAGCACTACCCAGTATAGTGTTTCCAACTTGTACCCACGAATCTGCTGAATTTCTGAAAATCTTTACATGTCCAGCTTCGGCACCTGCGTCGTCGTTGCCAAAACCACCAATCGCCAAAATAGTTCCGTCTGAATTTAGGGTCAAGGCTTTGCCGAATTGATCTACAGCAGCTGCTCCAACTATATTGGCTCCTATTTGCTCCCAAGTTCCGGCATTATTTCTATACACACTCACTATGCCAGAGGCAGAGCCTCCTTCGTCGCTACTCGGAGCACCCACAGCTAAAATATCACCCGCTGAATTTAGGCTTACAGAAGCACCAAAGGCGTCACCTGCAAAAGCGCCCAAAATATCGGAACCAATTTGTTCCCAATTTCCGTTATTGAACCCAAACACTTTTACTTGGCCTGCAGTAGTACCGGCTTGATCGTTATAATGAGCTCCAATGGCCACAATATCTCCGGCATCGTTCATGCTCACTGTAATTCCAAATTGATCGCCAGCAGCATCGCCATTGATATCACCACCAATCTGCTGCCAATCACCTGCTGTAAACTGAAATACTCTAAGCTGACCAGCCTCGCTCCCGTTAGCATCGTTGCCTTCGGCTCCAACTGCCACAATAGTTCCATCGGTATTTAGAGCAATGCTTCGTCCCGCAAAGTCGAGTGCAACTGCACCTTCAATATCGTTCCCAATTTGAAATTGTGCTTGAACATTTAAAAACCCTATGCTTAAAAGCATGACAAATGCAATTTTGACTATTTTCTTCATACGTCGTTATTTTTAAGTTTTTACAAATATAATTAAAAATATAATTTTTAGCTATCTCATATAAGCATAGTGAAGGTATTAAATTCGAGAAATCAATCAAAAGCGACTGCCCTCTTTAAAAAGATTCGGCAGTCGCTTTCTGTATG
>DYON01000540.1 GCA_020720525.1 Acetofilamentum sp. | reverse complement strand
TCGGCAATGGCTTCTTTAATTTTCTTATTCAATTCGGTTTGGTCGTCCAATAGTTTCAGATACAATTCCAACACTGCTTGTTCACCATAAGCTGCTTCGGGTTCGGCTGCTATTGCCAAATTTTGTTTTTTATTTTTTGGTTTTGCAGCCAATAGTTCTTTCAATCGCTTTTGCACATTGGCTTTGTTCACTTTATCCAAATCAGCAAAATAACCATCTTCGGCTGCCTGTGGTGAGCCTGTCGAACCATGTTCTTCTTCCAGTTCGGTAAGTTGTGTTGCAATGGCTTCTTTGTCGGCTTCCAATTTTTCAATCGCTTTTTTCTCGGTTAAGAAATAGCGGTCAATTACCAAGGTTTTAGGAACTAAGTCGCAATCCCAAACGGTTGCCGATTTGGTTTGTTTGATAATGCTTAGTTCGGCTTTCCAACCATCTACAGCTATTAAATAACAATCGTCTTGCATTACCTCATTCCAATAATTCATCAAATGCTGATACACATCGTATTTGTCCATCAGGGCTTTGCCTGTGTAGGTACTCAACACATTTTCAGAAATTCTGAAAATGGTTTGCTTTGGTTTTACGCCAATAGTTAGTGCTTTTAATGTTTTTGTAATTCGAGTTTTCCAATCGTTAAACAAATCGTCCATTTCAGCACTAAAACTTACAAATTCGGGATGCTGAAAAATTTCATTTTTCACTTGTGAAGGTTCTACCGTCAATTGCGAATAAGTAGGGCGACCGTCTTTGAATAAATGTTTTCTAAGAGAAGGGTAAACCGTCCAATAATTTTGCAAAGCTTCAATATCCGCATTGGGAATATCGCCCAGTAAATGTGCTTCAATGTCTTGTAAATCCTCGGCTTCTTGGCTGTCGATGTATCTTGGAATATTTAGGTTGAAATCATTTTTAGGGTCGCTAATTTCTTCCACACTTACCAAGCGGCTAAATTTTGGAAGTTCGGTTTGTTTATTAAAAATGTCCACAACCTTGTGAATATCCTGTTCACGCAAACGGTTTTTGTTACCGTCTTTAATGAAGCCTTTGCTGGCATCCACCATA
>DYON01000539.1 GCA_020720525.1 Acetofilamentum sp. | reverse complement strand
CGTTAGCCACCTTCTTGCAAAACATAAATCTTTTGAAGTTCCATAAATGGAGTTGCAATGCCAGAGTTTGGAAAAATCAAGAAACTTAACATCAGAGATATTTGGCAACACGAAGCCCATAATTTCACGCCCTGGCTTGCAGAAAATCTTGAAAAACTCGGCGAATCTGTTGGCATGGATTTAGAGTTAGTTGAGCAAGAAGCCAGCGTAGGCAATTTTTCGCTTGATATTCTGGCAAAAGATTTAAGTACAGGTCATAATGTCATCATTGAAAATCAATTTGGTGATACCGACCATGACCATTTGGGAAAAATGTTGACCTATGCGGCAGGGTTTGACGCTTCCAAAGTAATTTGGATTTCCGAAAATGTGCGTGACGAACATCGTCAAACAATCGAATGGCTAAATCAACGTACCGATACAGATACTCAATTTTTCGCTATCGAAATTGAAGTGTTCAAGATTGACGAATCTAAACCCGCCTATAACTTTAAGCCGATTGTCTTTCCTAATGAATGGCGCAAATCAAAAAAGGAAGGCTGGAAAGATAATCCATCTGCAAAAGGTGAAGCCTACCGAGAATATTTCCAATCTTTGATTGATGAATTGAGAAACAAACACGCTTTCACCAAAGCCAAAGTAGCCCAACCGCAAAATTGGTATATTTTTCCAACAGGAATTTCTGGAATATCTTATGGAACATCCTTTGCACAGGGCGGGCGAGTTCGAGCAGAGTTATATATTGACGCAGGTGAGTCTGAAACAAACAAAAAACTGTTTGATTGGCTTGTCGAACAAAAGCAAACTATTGAAAGTGAATTTGGTGAAACTTTAGACTGGGAAAGATTGGATGACCGTCGAGCCTCTCGCATCGCAATTTATCGTGAAGGCTCGATTGACGAAGTTGAAAAACTGAAAGAAATACAAGCATGGGCAATTCAAGAATTGCTCAAATTTAGAAAAGCGTTTTCTTCTCGGTTGAAAACTTATAAAAGCCAAGTCGGTTTATAAACAATGGCGGTGGCTAACAAAGCGTGCACCTGACGTGTGGGAGTCTGCGCG
>DYON01000538.1 GCA_020720525.1 Acetofilamentum sp. | reverse complement strand
CCCATGATACTCATGGTTTGTTGACGATTGTTGAGCAAGTTTGGTTCTCCACCAATGAACGAGTACAATACAGAACCAGTAGAATCGAGTGCCGCTGTTGCCGATTTGCTGCTCGACAAATTGTTGGTTATGTCAACCAAACCACGGGTAACAGGTATTCTGTCTATTTTACCGGTGCGTAGGTTAGTATATTCTTCGAACACGTTGATTTTGAAATCATACACACTTGATTGCAAGAAAACGGGGACACCAAGCAAGGCTTTATTGGTCGAATCATACAGTTTGATTACCGATTTATCGGGGGCATATATCAATTCTTTCTCGCCAAACAGAGAGGTGCCGTTTTGTGTTACATCCATCTTGGGTGTTTCGCTCAATACGAAATTGTATTTTTTATTGTAGCGATAAACATAAGAAACAGAGTCGTGCGTGTATTTTACGCTATCTTTTACATTACAATCAAGTACAAAATCACCTAAAAGGGTAGAAGGCAAAACTCTTTGTTTGGTAATCTCGGATAAATCCCCAACCGTAACCGATTGGATAGAATAAGCTATTGGTGGCAACGAAATTGCATATTCTCCGGTAATGGTATCGGGATAGATGGTGATTCTATCCTCGTCAATCACGTAATTTGTTTTGTTTTTTGTGCTTCCATTAATAAACGAAACACCGTTTTCGACATAACTGCTATCCAGTCCTTTTGCCGTTTTTGTAGAACGCAATGATATAGCCTTTTTAACGGTATTGATGATGATTTTTGATTGTCCTAAATTTGAAGTTGACAAACCAAACCCAAGTGGTTTATTGCCTTGTACTTCGCCGCCACATACACGACCGGTAAGCAAAGCCTTGGTAGCATCGTAGAAACGGATTCTTTCAACTATGTTTTCTTGGAAATCGAAGGTTGTGTCGGAATATGTTGTGTCGGGGAAAACGCCCTCAGAGAACACATGACCTTGTTTCACCAAGGTAATTTTATGCAGACCAATTGGCACATCAACAGTAAATTCTCCATTAGCATCAGTTGCCACCAAATTGCGACCTTTGTAAGCATAATTATCGTC
>DYON01000537.1 GCA_020720525.1 Acetofilamentum sp. | reverse complement strand
GCCAGCCAACGGTTTGCGTTACCTGCGTGTGGGCGGGCGTGGACAATGCTTGAGAGCAGGAAAAACCCGAAGCCAGAAAAATGCTTCTCGAAGCCGCAGAATCCCACACGTCAGGTGCATGCTTTGTTGGCTGGCGTTGCTGGAAAGACTCACTGCTCATCCAGTTTGAACCATTCTAATACATCTTTTTTATCATTCACCTTTGGATAGCCTGCCTTTTTTGAGACTCTGTTTAACTTGGATAAATTGATATGGCAAGTTGCAATTACTTTTCTTTTTGCAAACTTTACATTATCTAAATTTCTGTTTGCAATATTTATGCGGACAAAGAACATTTCATACTGCATGAATAAAGCCATCACATAGGCGAAAGGCAAAAGGACAATTGAAAACAAGGGCAGCAAGAAGAAATCTCTTAAGTTCTTAAGTGTTGCGAAATTCTGAAAATCTAGGACAATTTCTCGAAATGTAAAAGCGAGAAGATAAAGACCGAAAACTCCCAACATGAAATTGAATAGTTTGTTTACTTGCTTATATTCTGGCTTTGATTCTGCCAAGACGTTAGCCATGACTATAAAACTAACAATTGGCATGACAATTAACTCGGCTGGAAGGCTGAACGAATATAAATTCACAACAAATTCTAGTATCAAGACAAATTTGATGTTGTCCAAAATCACATTTTTGAAATAAGCACTATCTTGCGCTACTTTGTTGAGGCTGAAATAAGTTGCAAAGGCAGACCCCAATGTCCAAAGAATCGTATCTTTTGTTGCGGAGACATCCCAAAAGCCAATTTTTTTGAAAGCCAGCACCATGAGGAGTATGTAAAGTAGCATGGCTAAAAGCGGGATGATGATTTTCTTGTTAAAGAACGCTTTGAGTAAGTCACGAATAGAACGCCGAACACCGCTAATTGATAATGCCCACACGAAAATAACTGTGAGCCATATTGCGGTTGCGATTTCCCGATTATTTAGTGCGTCTATTATTTTCATTTTTTATTTACGGACAGCCAGCCAACGGTTTGCGTTACCCGCGTGTGGGCGGGCGTGGACAATGTTTGA
>DYON01000536.1 GCA_020720525.1 Acetofilamentum sp. | reverse complement strand
ATCCACGCCCGCCCACACGCAGGTAACGCAAACCGTTAGGCAACCAAGAGCAAAAACATATCGGGTGAAAAATGACAACAGATGATGAAATACAAGAACGATTTGCCCAAAAGGTAAAATTTGCGCCCAGCCGAGAATGGGTCAATTCGTATTTTGACTTGGTGAAACAGGTTCTTGATGTAACAGGGCTAAAAGACGATAACCCACGTCTTACAATGTCGCTGTCACCCAATAAAACAAATTGGCATTTTCCTGTATCAATCAATTTTCGGTATGTTATCGCTTTGCAGAAAAAGAAAGTTGATGAAAAAACAAAATACTTTGTCGGTTTGATTTTTGCTTCATATTGTCGAGATATTCCAGAATTGAGTCGAGACAGACATATTAAGCAATCTTGGCAGTTTAGTAATTTGCGTGGTGAAAAAACAGAGCCGCCTTATTTTCTACGGTTTGACAATTTGTACGAAGTTGCATCATTGCTTGACTCGTCAGAGCAAATAAAGCAATGCTGGCATGACGCATTAATAGCAGAAGTGAATCGGGCAAAAGCATCAACATTCAAAAAATTTCATCAGCCCAAAGTCTATAAGTTGGTCACAGATAAAAATTTCAGGGCTGAAGTTCTGGACATGGCTTATTCAGAAAGTAAACCGCTTATTGGCTTATTGCCCGATGAAATAGATGAGCCACAAGAATTTTACGAAGGCGCAGTAAAATCAATCAAGGTAAATGCTTTTGAGCGAAGTCAACAAGCCAGAAATGCTTGCGTTGAACATTACGGCGCAAAATGTGAAATTTGCAGTATGACTTTTGAGTCAAGATATGGTGAAATTGGTAAAGGCTTTATTCATGTTCACCATTTGAAACCTTTGGGCGAAATTGGCGCAGAATATACCATTGACCCTGTGAATGATTTGCGTCCCGTTTGCCCAAATTGTCACGCTATGCTACACACAAGAAAACCGCCATACAGCATAGATGAAGTCAAGGCTATGTTAAAAGCATAGGTGTCTTAAAGCGGGCAGGTTGCCTAACAAAGCGTGCACCTGACGTGTGGGATTCTGCGCGG
>DYON01000535.1 GCA_020720525.1 Acetofilamentum sp. | reverse complement strand
CAAATCTTTAATACTTAATATTGAAAACTTAAGACCAATTTTGCAAGGAAACGCCCAACGGTTTGCGTTGACCTGCGTGTGGGCGGGCGTGGACAATGCTTGGAAGCAGGAAAAACCCGAAGCCAGAAAAATGCCTGTAAATCGCGCACGCGAAGCGTCCCACACGTCGGGTGCACGCTTTGTTGGGCGTTTTTGTTGTGCAAGACTCGCTAATTTGTAAATTGATACATTTTTTACGGTGTCACGGTAGATTGCAGACATAAATTTTCCATTGCTATCTTTCCGTCTGGTAACTTTGTACAAGCCAATATTGCGTATTGTAATTGCTCTGAAGATATTACCGCATTTGTTAAATCTGCAAAACTGAAATCTATATGCAATTCTTCTTGCTCGAAAACTCGAAAACCTACTCCTGAAAAATTTGCATTTATGAGATTTGCTCCGCTAAAATTTGCAGCATGTCCACCAATAAGTATTGCTCCTGAAAAATTCGCCCCTGAAAGATTTGCTCCACTAAAGTTTATTCCATATAATTCAGCGTCTTGGAAATTAGCACTTTGAAGATTTGTTTTTGTAAAATCATAGCCGCTCATATCAGTTCTATTGAAATCGGAGCCTGATAAATCCCGATTTGTGCCGCCTTCGTTGGTCAATACATCAATAATCAATGCCCATTTTTTATCGAGAATTGCGCCAGAGAAATTTGCGCCAGATAAGTATGCGTAATCAAAAATCGCTCCTTGACAATTTGAATTAGCGAAATTGGTATGACCCAAACTTGAATGTGAAAAATTCACACCACTAAGGTTTTTGTTGGACAAGTCATCACCTGTCATGCGGAGTCTGCTAAAGTCTGAATTAGACAAATCCTGCGGCGCTATCATGGTTGGATTAGAAGAGTCACTTTCGTAGTCCTGACATGCAAGTGAAGCCATCCATAATGCTACAAGTGCAAGAACACAATGTAATATTGGTTTATTTGTTTTCATAAAAAGAATGCAATTTTTTGCAAGGAAACGCCC
Source organism: Acetofilamentum sp. (assembly GCA_020720525.1). Lineage (GTDB taxonomy): Bacteria > Bacteroidota > Bacteroidia > Bacteroidales > DTU049 > GWF2-43-63. The sequence continues at coordinate 50 of DYON01000535.1, read as the reverse complement.
AACTATGTGTTATATAAGATTTGTTGTAAAACACCCTTGTGCGGGGTATT
>DYON01000182.1 GCA_020720525.1 Acetofilamentum sp. | reverse complement strand
ATTATCGGTCCAGTTGTACGAAGCAATCCACACACTTGAATATCCAAGCATTGCAGCTACATTAGCAACTCCGGAAGTTCGGCCATAAACAGCTGTACGAACTGAATCGTCAACACGTCCGTGGACAGCAGCACCTCCAATTGTTGAAGCACCCACTGTAATATTGTCGTTATAACCTAAATATCCATAAGTTTGGTTTCCAGTTACATCGCTAAAACCCTGAACAGCAGCCGCTCCAGCTGTGGTATTTGTAACCCGAAAATATCCTCCAATTAAATTTCCTCCGCCATCGTAAGAAATGCCATAGGTTTGACCATTATCCCATACACGAATATAATCGTTCGATATTGGTCGAATATACAAAGCAGCGGGAGGGCGAATCCACCATTCCACATTTCCAGGAATTGCAGGCATGGTTGGGAACTCGGCCCAATTGCCACCTTTATGCTTGTACTGCATACGGCCGTTCCATGTGCGGAAACCATAACCACTTACACCCAAAGTACTGCTGTAATTGGTATAAACATAATCAACTGGGTTCATCAGCATGATACCAGAGTCGGACGAAATGCGAAATTTTTCTGTTGTATTTGTCGAAAAAGCAATTGCCGCTGGTTCGCGATTGTACATCAAAAAGTTGCTAGAACCATCGAACGACATTTGAAAGCCATCGGTTGTTAACGACCCAGTTGTGGTATTGCTAGTCTGAAACAAAGTTCCACTGGCTGCAGTTTGATGTATATGCAACAAGTAATTGGGAGTAAACAAGTTGGACCCAATACCAACATTTTGCGCAATGTTGTTGGTGAAACAAGCGGATATAAGAATAACCGCTAAAAGAATTAGTCCCTTTTTCATGATTGATTGATTTTAAAATTTCTTATTGTAGAAAAAACTTTTTTGAAGTCTGGAAATCGCTACTACTGAGCTTAAACATGTAAGCTGCATCGGCAAGTGGTGGCAAACTGAGACTATACATATTGAGTCCTTCGGCAGCATCCCATTTGGTTGAATAAACCAAACGACCACGCATATCAAAAACTTCTCCAGTGATTTGGTTCATTTTTGGTGAAGTGAACGAAATGAATACTTGATGCTCTTGGTCGGAGAAAACATTCAATCCATAATTGCCATCGGGAGCAGAATTGTTGCAATTGACTTGCTGCATTCCAAGAACTTCAACAGTGCCATCGAAATCGCGCTGCGATAAACGATAATACAAAGCTTCTTGAGGTGCATTCAGGTCGGCATACGAATAAAACAAAGTTGAGTTGGAGTTGCCTGCACCCGAAACAAAAGCAACAAATTCCCAGTTCAGTCCATCGAAAGAGCGTTCAATTTCGAACTGGGCATTGTTCGACTCGGAGACTGTAGCCCACGAAACAATAGGCTTTTGGTCGAAAGAACATGAAACATCTAACCGAACCAGCTCAACAGGAAGCGGATGGGTGTTATCTACCAAAATCCAAGTGTAAAGATTACCATTGGTTGTTGCATCTATAGAATTAACCCGATTGCTAACAGCATCGTTTACACCAAGCAAGGGAACCCCAAGAAACCAGCCTGGATTCCACTGCGTATTGTTCCAGTACTGAGCCAGCAAATTTGCTTCGGTAATGGTGTTTGAGGCAACAGTCCATTCAGGATCGGGATAACTGAGCGAAACGGTAGATGTGGGTTTTGTAGCCCAAGTGCCATTATCGCGCAATACCCAAAAACGATCGACAACATAAGCACTTAGGTTGGTTGTTGGGTAGTCTTGAGTCATGGTTGTTACAACAGGTGCATACACCGAAGGCATATTCAAATTTTGCCAGTTGGTTGTGGCGTAGGTAGATGCAACAATGGTTCCAGAAGCACTACCAGCCCCAGTAACGGTGTAGGTAACAGGAATTTGAGTTGTAAGATCTTTGCCGAAAGGTACAGAATAGACACCAGTTCCATTGTTAATAACCCAAGCAACCCTGTCGGTTTCGGCTTCAGAAACAATAACGCCATTGGCAGTACCCGTTTTTACAATACCAGAAGCATTGCTTTGCGCAATTACTAAAACTGCGCCATTTTCGATGTTGATTGCAACCTGATTATTAAGTATCAGAGCATTGTTTTGCCCCGAAACATAAAAGAAAGTGCATACCAAAAAAAACAGTAAAAACCACTTCATATTAATATTTTTTAGTGTGACAGTAAAGAAAACTTGCAAAGAATCGTAAAAATAGTTGACAAACGAACAAATTACACAGGTAATTTCACCTGTTTTTATATCTAATGAAAATAAATATTGTTATTTCGATAATAGAAAATAGCCAACAATAATAAATTCATTTCACACTAATATACTAATTTTCTGTATTTTAAGCGACATAACACATAGATAAAAACAATCGCTTGTATCGTTTAAAAAAAATACTTCGACGAAAATATTTATAATTTCGCCTAAGCAAATTTAACAAATATGATTCAACTTATTAATGAATTCGTGCCAACATTATCGATTTTTTCAATCTATTTTCGGCAATATTGAGGGAGCAAAAGTTGGCATCGATGAGAGAATAGGTAGAAGGCTCGGAATTGGCAGCTGTTGCCTTAACATCGTTGTTGGAATGGTGCCAAACAAATGAAGTATTGTTTTTAAACAAAAACAGCTCCTCGGCTTGAGTGAATGCACCTGGCAACACCAGCGTATCGGACGAAACGGTTGCGCTCTGACCCAAGGCATTACCACCAACAGCAAGCAAAAAAGTCATCAACAACACAAACGGAATACTTGTTTTCATCGTTTATATTTTTATTTTCATGTACAAAGATACAACTTATTTATTTATATCAAATATTTTTATTGCTGTTTAAGTAATTTTTATCGTCTAAAAATTCCCCTCCAAAATTAATCGAAAGGGAATTACAAAACACTGCATATTCAATGGCTTGAACCAAGTATATTTCTAATGGAATAAAGCAAAGCAGCAACTAAAACTTTCCAAAAGAAAGCGTAAAGTTGCCAGCAAAGCCTCTTATGGCATCTGACGAATAGCCATCGACAGCAAGGGGCGTTGTGTATCGATAGCTGATTCCGAACGATGCCCTAATAAATTTGACCAAATTAAGTTCAATGTCAACACTAGGTTCAACCAAAAGGAAGTAACCTTCGTCTTCGACATACCAATTGGCATCGAATGCATCGTAGTAGTGCGAACTAAGAGCTGCAACCCCACCAGCACCCAATGTAACTGGGAACGAAATATGAATTGGAAAACGTGGTGCTACATAAGGCTGAAGCATGACACCGCCAAATCCACCCTGCAAGCTTCGGTAATCGCTTCCCGAAGGATGATTGACGTACAAATCGTTCGAGAATCCTGTAGCAGAAATTCCCATTGCAAAGCTGTGATTGATAATCCATGCGCCACGGAAAGTGGTAGTAAAAGCATCTTTCGAATCGAGCTGAGTATAGCCAACACCCAAGCCAATATAGCCACCGTTCGAACGAGGTTTTTCACCAAAAAGGGTTTGTATTCCATTGTCGGTTTTGTCATCGGTTTGAGCAAAACTCGAAATGGCCAATAAAAACAAAGCAAAAAGAAGTAAAACGTTTTTTTTCATGATATTTAGATTTTTGTTGTGAACTGATAACGAACTGTGAAGCCAAAATCCCATAAATTCATTCGAAAAATGCGATCGGGAACTATTTCGACAAAAGGTTTATAATCGACCGATAGGGTTAAGGGGAATTTTGGCATCGTAAAATTGAGCGCCAAATAATAATCGATACCCAAAACAGGCATGAAAATATTTCTGCGATAGCTGTATTCTTCGCGACGAGGATTGAAACCCGAGAAGCCAACATGACCACCCCATGCAGAACTGTACGAAAATCCTTCAACGGGAACTTTCGAGAGAGGAATTGTTTGTCCACGCAACACATAGAGCTGCGCACCACGATTTCGAGAGAGCAACATTCCTTCGGTGTAGGTGCCCGGACCCGTGAGAACTCGACATGTTAAACCATTCGAAACGCCAGAGCGAATTCCAGCCTGCAAATCGAGTTGCTGCGAAAAGCCAAAGCCTGCTGTCAATACAGCAATAAGGAAAATTAAAGTTGTTTTCATACTCAAATATTACTGATGAATGAGTTGTCCCGAACCAAGAATACTTACACTCACCGATGGATTGCCAAAATAATACACATTTCCACTGCCACTTATAACCACATCGAGCAAACTATAAACATTCAGATACATGCTTCCAGAGCCAGAAATATCGGCAATACATTCGTCGAGCATGAGCGAATATGCATGAATAGAGCCCGAACCACTTATTTTAAAATTGGCATGCTGAGCAAGTCCCGACAAATAAATATCGCCTGATCCCGATATAGTAGAATTCAAATTGGTTGCATCAACAATTGCAGTAATGCTTCCCGACCCCGACAATTTAATCTGCAATTGTGAAGTTGAAACAGTATCGCTCACAATACTGCCACTACCCGACATTTCGATACTGTTGAGCGTTGGAGTATGAACAATAACTCGTATAGGATAGTTGGGGTCGAGGTTTCGCCGTGGTTGGGTCTCAACGCGAAGTGTTTGATTTACAACATCCGTATTAATATAAGGTATAAGATTTTCTTCCGCCTTAATTTCAACAAAATATATCGAATCGCGAACAATTTCAACATTCAAATCGCCACTGTTTTCAACACCATAAAATGGCGGAATATTTCGGTCGATAGAAATCAGATTGTAATTACCTTCAATCTGGTGCGACCGAAAACACGATGAAGCCGATATAACCAAAACGGACAAAATTAATAATGCAAATAACTTTCTCATAACTGTTCAATTTTAAACTGAAAGTGGAATAAAATTTCAAAGGGTTGCAAAAATGAATCTTAAAGTGTGAATTTTTAATAATTCAGATTCCTACAACAGCTGCACTTTGGCAATCTGAATTTAAGCTCAGCCACAAACACAACGATTCTATGTTCTCGATTAGCTCAACCACTAACGTTGCACTATGAATTCATTATGCAGTGGCACTTTTGACAAGCATTTTATTCATGAAGATTGCGCTGTATTGGAAAATTGAAAACTCACTAAGTCATCTATTTCATTGTCATTCTTCCCTTCGGAATATTCAGGGCAAGCTTTACATTTCGAGGCTTTTTTGCTTATTTTGCCGCAAAACACGCTGAATGACAGTCTTTTAAAAATTACTTTTTGGAACATTTGATCCGCCTAGCAGATTCTGAAACAATGCCTTTGGCTTGGGAATGACTGCAAGTAGAGGTTAGACAGTCATCCTGCATCGTCATCCTGAACTGGTTTCAGGATCTGTGCAGGATGACAATAGACAATAGATTGGTTTGTGATTTTTGTTTTGTGGTTTCTTTCAAAAAGCACATTCTTCCTTGCAGTAAGAGAGATTCCGAAACAAGTTCGGAATGACTGCAAGGAAGGTCGTTCGATATATTCCGAAATAAATTCGGAATGACTGCAAGGA
>DYON01000181.1 GCA_020720525.1 Acetofilamentum sp. | reverse complement strand
AAATATTATTAATTTATTTCTGTTGCTACAAAAAGCAGTTTTTTCTGAGCTATCGTCCGTAAAACCTAAAAAGTTGCAAGTAAGTTTCGATAAATACTACTCCATATTCAGTATTCCGCTCTCGCAATTATTTATAAAAGTTTGGTCTTCAAAACTGTATGTTCGAGTTGTATTTTTAACTTTTCTTGTTGCTACAATCGTTTTCAATCTCAAAAAGATCTATTGCTGGGACGGCTGCTTTTATGGCAATCGTTATTGGGATTGGAAAACCTATATTGACGTTGTACTTTTCCACCCACGCTAAGAAAATATTGCACTCTCACCTGTATTTCGTAATTTTGCTAATCAAATCACTCAAAATGAAACTCTGCATTGTTGGAATCACGGGTCTGGTCGGGAGCGAACTCATCAAGGTGCTAAACGAAAGCAGCATGACTGTTGACTTGTTTATTCCAGTTGCTTCCGAAAAATCGAAAGGCAAAAAAGTGCTGATTCGCGGAAACGAATGCACTGTGGTAACTCCTGCCGAAGCCTGCGACATGAAACCCGATATCGCCATTTTTTCGGCGGGTTCGGCGGTATCGAAAGAATGGGCGCCACGCTTTGCCGAAAAAGGCTGCTTTGTGATTGACAACAGCTCCCAATGGCGTATGCACAACGAAATTCCGCTGGTGGTTCCCGAAATCAACGCCGACACCATTACCCACGAAACAAAAATCATTGCCAATCCAAACTGCTCCACCATTCAGCTAGTGCTAGCTCTGAGTCGCCTTCATGAAGCTTTCGGCATCAAACGCATTGTGGTTTCGACCTACCAGAGTGTTAGCGGAACCGGTGTTCTTGGTGTCAAGCAACTTATGGACGAGCGTGCAGGCATTGATGGTAAAAAAGCCTATCCGCATCCGATAGACATGAACTGTTTGCCACATGGCGGTTCATTTCTCGAAAATGGCTACACCACCGAGGAAGAAAAACTCATTCTGGAAACACGCAAAATTCTACGCGCTCCGCAAATTCAAGTATCGCCCACCGTGGTGCGTGTGCCTGTAACCGGCGGTCACAGCGAATCGGTGAATGTAGAATTTGAAAGACCCTACGAAATAGCCGACGTTTACAAGCTGCTGAGCGAAACACCCGGTGTGACCGTGCAGGACAATCCGGTCGAAAACCTATATCCGATGCCGCTGACAGCCAAAGGCAAAAACGAGACTTTCGTGGGCCGCATTCGCCGCGACAACAGTATTGCCAACGGACTCAACCTTTGGATTGTAGCCGACAACCTCCGCAAAGGCGCCGCCACCAATGCCGTTCAGATTGCAGAGTGGGTGGCAAGAAATGTTTAATGATATAAAAGAGGGAATTTGAGTTAAGCTTACTCCTAAAAAGGATGGTGCTTAACAAACCTATTAGGCTGAATAATAGAAAACTAACAACAGCGGTCTAAAGGGCTATACCAAAACATTTTATTGTTAAATTCACTGCTGAGTAGTAACAAAAAGGTTAATCCTGACTATGCATTAGAGAATCGAAAGGGAAAGTTATAGTCGTTTGCATAAGTTCAGTCTAAAATCTATTTTTCAAACAATGCAAAGGCAAGATGTGATTTTCTACTATAGTTCCTAATTTTTTTCAAAGTTTCACTCGCGGATCGAGAAGCCTGTACGACAAATCGAGAACAATGTTGATGATGATAAACATCACAGCAATAATAAGCAAACAGCCCATAAGAACTGGTAAATCGTACTTTTCGAGGCTTTGAACAACCAAGTAGCCAATGCCTTTCCAGTCGAAAACATATTCAACAAACACAGCACCGGCCAGCAACGAGGCAAACCAACCACTTGCGGCTGTAATAACAGGATTGAGTGAATTTTTCAGCACATGGCGCATAAAAACCAATCGGTTTGGCAAGCCTTTCGATTTGGCTGTTCGCACATAATCGGTTTGTTGCACTTCGAGCACCGAATTGCGCGACAAGCTAATAAACACCGCCAATGGCCGAATAGATAATGTGAATGCTGGCAAAATCAGATTCTTCCATGCAATGTATTCGCCTCGACCTAAATCGTCCACTTCGTAGAGGCTGCCAAACATATTGAGGCCAGTGAAATCGCCCAAAATATACGCAAACAACCATGCTATAAGCACCGAAGCGAAAAACGAAGGCACCGACATACCAAGCACGCTGGTAATCATAAGCAATTTGTCGGGCCATTTGCCTTTCCACCTTGCCGAAACAGCACCCAGAAACACGCCCAGCACAAATGCCAGTAAAATAGAAACAAGCGCAAGCAATGCAGTAGCAGGAAATGCGATGCGCAGCATGTTAGCCACCGGCATCTGAGTTTGATATGAACGTCGGAGCCAAGGTGCTTTCAGATAAATTGCCGAAGCAGACGAAAGGGGGAGAATTTTGACCATCGAGCCATAATCGGCACGGCGAAAGAACACACTCGATGAATCGTTTTTCAGAAATCCGATAGGCGACAAATCGTTTAGATAGACCGCATATTGAACCATCAAAGGCTGGTCGAGTCCAAGTTCTTTGCGAATTGCATCTTCGGACGAAATATCGCTGCGTTGTCCCAACATCATTCGCGCTGGATCGGATGGGAGTGCGTGAAAAATAAAAAACAGCAAAGTAACCACACCCCACAAAATTAGCAGGCCATTTCCGAAGCGCGAAAGGATAAATCGGAGCACTATTATTTTTTAATGTATTTCGCCTCGAGGCCCTTTATGTCGATTTCGTTCAGTGCTGGCATATCGCGCCAAGCCCATTTTGCCAATATGGTTCCGTCTTTGAGCAACACAAAGCCCGGATTGGCTCTGATGACCATTTTCAGAATAATGTCGTCGGCAAAATATGGGTCGATTGCTACTTGTTTGTTGTGACGAAACAATTCCGTTTTTTCGGGCGAAGAAGCTGTGAGTAGCGCAATATTCAAATTGTCGGTTGCGCATTCGGTTTCCACAGCTTTAATTTTTTCGATTGCTTTGTCCGAAACATCGTCGAGATTCCAAGCAACCACCCAAAGTTGAAAGTCGGGATTGAGAGTAATATCTTTGGTAGCATCATCATCGAGCGCATCGAACACCACCACGAGATTGGCAGGATTATCGCCCGGAATAACGCGTTGGGTCACAAATTCGTTGTTGGACATCCATATACTGTCGCTCCACGGAAAATCGTCGGCCAGATATTCTTTGGTTTCGCCTGTGCGATTGTCTTTGTACGAAACAAAATATTGGTCTTTTTTAGTTGGATCGGGTTTCATGCTCATGCCTGGATTGTAAGGCAAAAAGTCGATCATGGGCAAATGGCGCAATCCTTGAAACGACACAAATACAATTCCAGCTGCGAAAATGACGGCAGGAATCCATTCGAGCTTGCAACTCATGTAGTGTTTGAACTTTTTTCGGTAGAGAAACACAGGAATCAGCATGATAATGATAATAATGTTTTTGAAAAAAGTGTCCCAGTTCGACAAGATGAGTGCATCGCCGAAGCAACCACAATCGGGAACAGCGTCGGTGAGAGCCAAGTACAAGGTGATGGGGGTAAACAGCAACATAAAAGCTGCAGCCGACCAAATACTCAACTTAGGCTTGATGCCAAATAGCATGGCTGCGCCAATCAGAAATTCGGCTCCAGCCAAAAGAATGGAGAAAAACAAAGCCGCAGGTAAAAGCCATTCCATGCCGAAAGCAATGAAATAATCTTCGAATTTGAACTGGTATCCCCAAGGATCGACAGCTTTGACAAAACCGGAATAAACAAATACGATTCCGAGCAAAAAACGCGAGATGTGAGCTAATATTTTCATGACAATACAGTTTTACGGCTCAAAATTATTGAAAATTTGCTGATAGTGTTTTTTTTCTTACAAGCGAACTCTTGTAATGTTGATAAATAAACGGGAAAGCACACATTAACACTATTATAACAGTGGAAAATTTGACAATGCCTATTTTGCGTGTTTACCTTTGCTGCGTGAAAAAAGAAACTTATACATATTGCTTTTCCGCAACATCTATCACAAATTTGTGGTGGTGGCTTTTTATTGAGTAAATAGGGAAAGCCATTAATATTTTTTGTATTAAAAAACGCAGGCTGACCCTGCGTTTTTTGTTTTTAATAACCTCAAAAAAATAAAATGAATCAGGTAAAACGGTGGCGGGGCTCCGCCAAAAAGAATCAATATCAAAGCTCATCGAGCACAGAAAAAACAAACTTGAACAATGTTCACAAAACAAACGAGTGTTGCTAACACAACTTTTTTCAATCAAAAAATCAAAACAATGAAAACAAACACAATTATCACACGTCCTGTTGCCGAAATGCTTACCCACGAAGGTCTATATGGGCAATATGGGGGAAGATATGTGCCACCAGTTTTGGATCCTGCATTAAGCAGAGTAGCCTCTATTTTCGACGAATTGGCATCAAATGAATTATTCATCGAAAAACTGGTTGAATATCTTCAGCAATACACAGGGCGCCCTTCGCCATTGTACTTTGCTCAGCGACTTTCGGAAAAGTATGGTTGCAAATTCTTTTTAAAACGCGAAGATTTGAATCACACTGGCGCTCACAAAATAAACAATACGATGGGGCAGATTCTGCTTGCAAAGCATGGCAATTACAAAGAAATTGTTGCCGAAACTGGTGCTGGTCAGCACGGAGTTGCAACAGCTACCGTGGCAGCCATGTTTGGGTTGAAATGCAAAATTTTCATGGGAGCAGTAGATGTTGAACGACAACAGCTCAATGTAAACAGAATGAAACTGTTGGGTGCCGAGGTTGTAACTACTGAGATGGGTACTGGTACATTAAAAGATGCAGTTGATGCCGCTTTAATGTACTTTATTGAACACCCCGATTCGTATTACTTACTTGGCTCGCAGGTTGGGCCCGATCCATATCCGCGCATAGTTGGATATTTCCAAAGTGTAATTGGATATGAAGCTCGACAACAAATTTTGCAACAAAATGGGAAATTGCCCGATGCGGTTGTTGCTTGCATTGGTGGTGGCTCCAATGCCATTGGCATTTTTAGCGCATTTCTAAACGATCTCGAAGTTCAACTATTGGGAGGCGAAGGGGGTGGAAACTGTGTTCCGGGCAAAACAGCAGCAACACTTTCGTTTGGTAAACCTGCCATTTTTCAAGGAACTCACAGCTATTGCCTTCAAGACGAAAACAACGAACCTTGCTCATCGTATAGCATTGCTGCAGGATTGGATTATCCTGGAATTAGCCCCCAACATTCATTTTTGAAAGATAGTGGACGAGCTTCATATTTTCCAATCAGCGATATGGAAGCGGTCGAAGCTTTTAAAATTCTTTCCAAAACTGAGGGAATTATTCCTGCTATTGAATCGTCGCATGCTATAGCGCTTGCCATTAAGCAATTTAGTGGAAGTGGAAAATCAATTTTGATCAATCTGAGTGGTCGCGGCGACAAAGATGTAGATCGGTTAGAAATATTTTAAAGAGGCTCATTGAAAAAATAGAACAA
>DYON01000180.1 GCA_020720525.1 Acetofilamentum sp. | reverse complement strand
TTTAGCCTAAAAAGGGGGCTTCGCACCCCTGTGCCCCTCGGTGTAAAATTAGCCGAATTTTTAAATTCCACATCATCGTTTACATTGCTGATTATCAATATGTTAAAATTTCAGGCTGAATTGCTGGGCAACAGGGGAAAACTTCTGGCGATACCAACCAAACATCATCCAAAAGAAGTTAATCACACCCAAATATATGTTAAATACCAATTAAAGTGAAAATATTTCCACCACGAAGCAACCTTTTACACCAAAAATATGTACTTTTGAAAAAACAAAGCACCATGAAGAAATATTTTATGTTCACAGCCTTTGCCGCTGCATTGTTATGCTATCCAGCGCAAACACAGGCTCAGACCATCATTGAGGGGAAAACGGAAGTTATTTATCCAACTCATTTTTCGCTATCTAAACCACTTCGCGAGTTGGCTCCAGTTCCAGAAGAAGAGTTTAATAGCACAGCTCAAAAGCCAGAAATGAAAGATAAAAAGTTGCGCGTACCATTTGCTGAAAAAACCAATCCTCTTGCCGAACCACAGGGCGAAGATCCAGCAATGCAAAAAACGATGGGAACCAATTCAATTGGAGCACCTTTGGCAACCTGGACAGCTCAAAATGGCAACGGAACACCGCCAGATCCTTCTGGTGCAGCAGGGCCTAACCATTATGTTCAAGCCGTAAATTCATACTATAAAATTTACAACAAAACTGGCGGAAATGTAGCTGGACCTTTTACCTTGGGTTCATTGCTTTTCGGTTCCAATGCAGGCGATCCCATTGTAATGTACGATAAATTTGCCGACAGATGGGTTATTACAGAATTTGATGATAATTCAAACGACATATACATCGCAGTTTCGCAAACTGCCGATCCTACTGGATCATATTATTCTTGGACTTTTACATCGCCTGCCTTTCCCGACTATTTAAAATTTTCTATTTGGACTGATGGTTATTATATGACCGCCAATTTTGGCACAAACGAACGCCTTTTTGTTTTCGAACGTTCGGCAATGCTCACTGGTGCTGCTAGCCCAAAAAGCATCAACAAAACTTACTCTCCACCCAATGCTGGCTATTTCTTCTGCCCACTTGCAGCTTTTGCCGATGGTCAATTGCCACCTGCTGGAACTCCTTGCCCCATTGTTTCGTACGAAGACGATGGCTGGGGAACTAGCTACGACGATGCCATCAACATTTATGACGCTACTGTTAACTGGACTGCTAGTACTTTAACAATTGCTCTAAAACAATCACTGCTCACTAGCGCTTTCGATGCTTCTTACAACGCAAATTGGGACGATATCACCCAACCATCTACCACAGCAAAACTTGATGGTATTGGTGGAGTTTTCACCTACCGCGCTCAATACCGTGTTTGGTCGGGATACAACACCCTTGTACTCAATATGGGAGTGAAAGTAAGTTCAACCCAACGCAGTATTCGTTGGTACGAATTGCGCCAAAATCAAAGCACAGGCTCTTGGAGCATTTATCAGCAAAGCACTTATTCGCCCGATACGCATAGTCGTTGGTGCGGAAGTATTGCTATGGACGACAATGGCAGTATTGGAATGGGATATGCTAAAGCAAGTTCGACCGTGTCGGCAAGTGCATGCTATACAGGACGTAATAGTTACGATGCCCTGAATCAAATGACCTACACCGAAGAAACAGCAGCAGCTGGTTCGGGTGCACAAACAGTCGCAAATCGTTTCGGAGACTACAGTCAAATGTCGATAGATCCTTCTGATGGAAGCATTTTGTGGTTTACTGGCGAGTATTTGGTTAGTGGATCGCAAAGAACAAAAGTATTTTCGTTCCGCATTCCGTACAACACATCTATAGATGAATATGGCAATACAGAAGTAAATGCTTTTGCTCAAGAAAACTCCATTGTTGTTAATGGAAACCTTCTTCCAACCGACGAAGAGCTTGTTGTCGATTTATTCGATATTAATGGCAAGTTTCTTGCTGGCAAAAAGGTAACACCAGCTATCGGAACTTTCGAAACACAGTTTAGCACCAACGGTTTGACCACTGGAATTTATTTGGTGCGCGTTGGAAAAAACAATACTTCGTTTCAAAGAGTTATTAAAGTAGCCATTCAATAACAAACGCTATGAAATGGATTCTGATTTTGGCAATTGCATCTGCTACCTTGTTTTCGGGTTGTAAAAGCTACAAAGAACGCAAAAAACAACACGACATCAACGAGGAAGTACCAACTGTAACTTTGGGCACAACAACTGGAACTATCTCGCATGGCAATACAGACAGTCCTTGCACTATCGTAACAGTTGCTCAAAGCGAAGGAAATCTTATACTCATTCCTGTAAAAGGTCTTCCTTTCGATTTAGACAAAGAAGGCAATGTAATCCTTTTTGACTACAATACATTGAAAATGCCTCAACCCGAAGGCTGTGGTGTTGGTATTCCTGCAGAAATCAGAAACGTGAGTCTTAAAAAATAAGGTAGCGGCTTTCCAAGCAAGACTAATTCGTCTGAAAAAAGTGTGTAGAGTGCGGTTTTCTTTTTTGCAATATCGTCAAAAAAGAAAATCTAATCTCTTCACACTTTTTCTTTTTTAGTAATACCTTTGTGGTGCACATCGCACATAAGATTAAAAAACATATTGAACACTTATCTCATTCATATTAATGGCTTGGTGCAAGGTGTCGGTTTCCGACCCTTCATTTTTCGTGTTGCAGCTGAGTTTGGACTAAACGGTGAGGTCGAAAATCGAAACGATGGTGTTTTTATTAAAATCAATTGCGACGAAGCCACTTTAGATTTATTTATTGAGGCTGTAAAAAACACAGCTCCACCAGCAGCATCCATAGAATCGATCGAAGCAATACAAACTGATTTTATTGATTTTTTAGATTTTCAGATTGTAAAAAGCATTTCAGTTTCCGATCGTGTAACTGTGGTCAGTCCTGACATTGCTGTTTGCGACGATTGCTTGCGCGACATGAAAACTCAGCCCAATCGAATCGACTATCCGTTCATCAACTGCACCAATTGTGGTCCGCGCTTCACCATTATTAAAGACCTTCCGTACGATCGCGATAAAACCACCATGAAGGAATTTGTGATGTGCAACAACTGTCGCAAAGAATACACCGATGTGTACGATCGACGCTTCCATGCACAACCTACAGCCTGTGCCGATTGTGGTCCTGAATACACGCTTCATTTCGAAGAAACTGCAATCACTGGCATTCATGCCATTCTGAGTAAGCTTGAAGAACTTTTTCTTTCAAATAAAATTGTCGCCATTAAAGGCATCGGCGGATTCTTTTTAGCCTGCAATGCACTCGGCGAAGAGGCTGTTCAACGATTGCGAAAGCTCAAAAACAGAGAAGGAAAACCTTTTGCAGTCATGTTTTCGTCGCTTTCGACACTGAAAGATTATGCCCACGTTGATGCTACCGAAGAAAAGTCGCTCACATCGTTAAAGCGCCCGATTGTGTTGCTGAATAGCAAAAAGCCATTGGCTCCTTCAGTTTGTGTAGGCTTCGGAACCGTTGGCGCTATGCTGCCTTACATGCCATTGCATTATTTGCTGTTTGAAAAAATAAATATTGATGCCATGGTGCTCACCAGCGGAAACATCGCCGAAGAGCCGATTATTACTGATAATAGCATAGCATTGACAATTCTCACAAAAGTGGCCGATGCTGTTGTTACCTACAATCGCGATATTTACAACCGAGCCGACGATTCGGTGGTAACTGTTGTGAACGACAAGGAACGTGTAAGCCGTCGGTCGCGCGGATATGCGCCGTCGCCCATCAATCTGAAGTTGAATGTCGATGGAATTCTGTCCACTGGAGCCGAATTGGTGAATTGCTTCGCCATTGGAAAACACGACCAAGTGATTCTGAGTCAACACATTGGCGACTTAAAAAACATGGAGACCTATGCGTTTTACTGCGAAAGCATCGAACGCTACAAACAGCTTTTTCGCTTTGAACCACAGATTGTTGTAAGCGATTTGCACCCCGATTATTTATCGAGTCGCTATGCAGCTGAGTCAAAACTTCAGCAGGTGAAAGTGCAGCATCATCATGCCCACATAGCTTCGTGCATGGCCGAACATGGACTCGACGAAACTGTGATTGGTATTGCTTTTGACGGCACTGGACTCGGCGACGACAATCACATTTGGGGAAGCGAATTTTTGATTTGCGATTTAAAAGAATACCAACGATTTTCTCATTTCGAATACATCCCTTTGCCTGGTGGCGACAAAGTAACCGAAGAACCATGGCGCATTGCAGTATCGATTTTGTACAAGTATTTCGGAAAAAATTTCAAAGAACTGAATTTACCTTTTCTGCAGTCGATAAACGAAACATCGGTTGATATGCTTTGCCAGGCCATCGACCAAAAAATCAATTCGCCGCTCAGTTCTAGTGCTGGACGCTTATTCGATGCAGTTTCGGCATTAATAAACCTATGTCCGGTGAGTAAATTCCACGCCGAAGCGCCCATGCGGCTCGAATCGGTGATTGATAGAAGCATAGCTCAGCGATATTCCTTTTCCGCCAACAAAACCATTTCATTCGACGACATGTTTCATCAAATTGTTGACGACATGAACCATCGGTTGCCGGCTTCAGCTATTTCAGCCAAATTCCACAACACAGTAGTTGCTGTAATCGACGAAGTAGCCGAAAAAATGAAACAGGAATGCGGCTCGAACAAGGTGGTTTTGTCGGGTGGCACTTTTCAGAACAAATACTTGCTCGAAAAAACCGAAAATTTGCTTCGAAATAAAGGATTTGAAGTATTTTCGCATCAAAAAATCCCGACCAACGACGGCGGCATTGCATTGGGGCAAATGGTGATTGCAGCTGCGAGGAATTCGATGTAAAACAAAAACCCCATGACAGCAAAAATTTTCTCAGTTAAAGGCATGTTTCAATTCTTTGTTGTATGGACGATTATCAATGTAATCCTAAATACAATATCTCTTTTCCTTACAACGTATCTGAATGACAATTCATTTCCAACTGTATATTATTTCTATAGGTCCATTTCATTTCTAGCTTTGCAATCATTTTGGTTTGGACTTATTTTTCCTTTATCGATTTACATTTTGCAAAAAAAATTATTTGCAACATACTCGTATTCGATCATACAGTTTATAGTATTGCACTTGGTTTTCTTCTATTGCTTGACAACCGAAGAAGGAGTTTTGAGCTTTATAACTGACCTATCAGGAAATTCACTGAAGTACATTAACTACAGTGGAACAGAAATCACATATACTATTGCGCATTTTTTTCCGATAATAGGTTTGTTTGATGGTGGAATATATTGGCCAAACAATCTTGAAAGATTTTACCTTCTACTCATCCTTGTTCCAACACTTTATAATTTCTTTCTTACATGGATAACCAGTCGTGTTGTAAGAATGCTTTGGAAACGCAATAAAATAGTGATTAGCAAATAGAAGCTTATGATTTCATTTTGGCTGAAATGTATTGATTAACGAATAAAAGACTATATTTGTT
>DYON01000179.1 GCA_020720525.1 Acetofilamentum sp. | reverse complement strand
GGTTGTGCCGGTTTTGAAGTCATAATCATGTGGTTAAAGGATGTGCAAAGATTAAATTTTTTTTTTTGATTATGAAACTATTTGCATTTATTTGCAAATGAAATTTTAACCAAACGGTATGCTTTTACAAACCTACATTTACGAAAAGCCGAATCAACACGGAGCACATTTGCTACAAAAACTCTTTATCTTAGTTTTTGTTATTTTAATGTCGGAAAGTTCGATGCGGGCACAAACATTCGGATATTTCGGATATTCTGATGTGAGTATAACCGGGAAAGCAGAAGTCGGAGCTTGGTGTTCCGCCGAGAACGTTGCATACATCGGCGGGGTGATGCAGGCGGTTAATGGTATAAAAACTTTGCGAGACCAAGACGGCAAAGTTTTGAAACACACAGAATTTCACTATAAAAATCAAGAAAATTAATTTACGAAATATGCGAACAATCACACTTTTTTTACTCGCTGTTTTATGGCTGAGTGCCTGCAAAACCAAAACAGAGTATATTGATTTGGAACTTTCCGGAACCATCAACGGACACATCTCGGAGGTTTACGGTTCCGAACCCAACAAAGACGGTATTAAAGTGGAACTTGTCGGAACTACGATTTCGACATTAACCGACACCGCAGGGCGTTTTTCATTGCAAAATGTTCCGGCAGGCACGTATGACCTTCGTTTTACCCGCGATAAACTTGGGACAAACGAAGTGCAGGATGTCGGTGTTACCGGCGGTGATGTGCCGGTGGTAATTACCAAGGATATCAAAATGATTGAAGCACCAACACACAATATTTTGACTTTCACTCCCGAGTTGTCCGGTTCCGATATTGTTATCAACTACTCAACCGACAGCGAAATACAATTCATACAGGTGGATATTGAATCGGAGCCGAATCAGCCGCCGTTTAGTGAGGAGCTAATCTCAACTTATGGACTTTCGGAAAGCGGACAAATTATCACCAAATCATTTTTAGATCACATGGGAGCGAAAGGAGTTGTTTATCTTCGCGCATACCCAATGGGCTTTAAAAGTGTCGGATATTATTTCTCGCGTGAAACCGGCGGATTCGTGTTTCCCCATGTTGCCTCGGACAGAGGTACGGCTGAGATAAAAATTGTTTTACTGAGCAAATAAATTTTTACAACTTCCAAACATAGTCCCAAACGTAATTTTATATTTAAAACAAATGCACAGAATTAGTTATATTTCAATAGTCATGCTGTTAATTTTCGGCATGTTTGGTTGCACAAAAGTTGTAGATACCGTTTCCTTAGAGGAGTACGGCAGTCTCTCGGGGCGAGTGCGTATGTTCGGCGAGAACGGATTTATTATACCGAATGAGCAGGCTACAATTCGTATCGAAGGTACCGATTTTACCACGACTTCGGATAACAATGGATTTTATGAATTTACCGATATTCCCACGGGCACATACAACATATCCTATAAATCTTCAAGTACAGAAGAATATCTGAGACAGGGTGTTATTGTTTCCGTAGGAACAAATCCGGTGTTGTTAAAAGACGTAGTTCTTGGACAAAAACCTTTATCATCTGTTTCAAATTTAAGAATAGAGCCGGCTGGTTTTACACAAAAAATTATCGGAGATATTGATCCGCCGGGCGGGGAGACAAAATACACGGCAAAAACTGTATATTTTTTTGTAAGTGATGACAACAATGTTTCAAGTGAAAACTATGTGTACTACTACGCCGTATCAACAAGAACTAATACGTTTGAAGCATCTTCCGGAAGCATGAACTTTTACACGAAGATCCCCGATGCGGATACTGCGTACATAAGAGCTTATGCGGTAACACCTGCACCCGAACATTTTAAATTCAGTGTAAATACCGATGAATATGGAATTGAAACGGAACAAAGTTTCATACCTTCGGATACTGGGACTAATGTAATCGCATTTCCGATAAATTAGACGATGTTTATTACCTTTAAAATTTAAACACATGAAAATAGTTCAATTTATACAAGTCTCATTATTATCAATACTAATTGTTTCATTTGGCTGTACAAAAATTACCGAAGTAGAGCGAAATAGTCTTACCGGCAGCATACAAGGAAAGGCGCAAGCTGTAAAAGCGGGAACTGTGCGCATATACGAAGATATTCGTGTGAGTATTGACGGCACTGATTTTGTTACCCAAACAGACGAAAACGGCAAATATTTGTTCGAGAATGTACCTGCCGGAGTGTATGACCTCACGTATTCGTATGAAGGTTGTGCTGACTTCAAACGGTGCGGAGTGCAATTAGTCGGCGGCGGAGATTACCCGATTTCGATAGATTGGGTTTACGTGCCCGAAATTTCAAACACGGTTGTAACAGATTTAACTGTTGCGATTGAGTTTCAGCGTGTAAGATTCAGGGCAACAATCAATCCGGGAACTGACGATAACACTTCAAGAGGGATGTTTGTCTGCATTTATGATGACGAATCTGTGGCATACAATAAAATGCTTGACTGGTACTTTCAAAATGCAATTTCGAAACCGAACGAGGTTGATTTAAGGTGGCTTGAAAATACAACCCTTGCCGGATACATCCCTGAATTCGACCCTGATAAAACTTACTATGCAGTTGCTTACGGCTTAACGGATAACAACTATTCTGTATATTTCGACACACACTTAGGTTCTGAAGTAGTTACAGGTATTAACCCGACACCATCCAATGTTGTCAGTTTTAAAGTCCCGGCAATAGTTAAAAAATAATGCAAAACTTTGTAAACGCATGAAAAAAAGACTCATTTCAGCAGTGTTCGGTTTGATGGTTTTCGATAAATCTCGCCGCCCAAACCCTCCCCGACGACGGTTTGAACAACCGCACAATTTCGGTATTTGACCAAAGCAAAAACACCGAAGTTGCCCGAAAATCCATCCGCTTTACCAACGGATACAAAACCAACGGGCAAAACCTCCATGCTTATATTGACCCGCTGTTGCCTCCTTTGGGCACAAGTCCGTTAAACACCGAGTCAAATCTCAATTATGTCCGAACGTTTACCGCAATACACGATAATCCGGGTGTAATCGCTGTACCTTCACATGTCAATTATTACGATACATTTTGGAGTGAAGAAACGCAATACATAGACGGTTTGGGCAGACCCATGCAAACTGTGAGTGCTAAGGCATCGCCCGAAGGACGCGACATAATTCAGCCCATTGTTTACGACGGGTTCGGGCGACAAGCCGAAGCCCTGTTGCCCTACGCTGTTATGGCAGACGACTACTCCGGCGCGTTCCGCACAAATGCCGAAGCAGAACAAATGTTGATGTATGAACATTTTTTTAGCGACGGCGCAAATGCCAAATCCGTAACCGATTTCGACAATTCGCCGCTAAACCGTCCAATGGCACAACACGCACCGGGTAAAGATTTTAAAGACCATCCCGTAATTTACAGCTACGAGGCAAATACCGATGCCGATGCCGTAATACACTGGGAAGTTACTATGACTGCATCTCAGTCTCACCAAGATAACGGAAAGCTAACCGCTCCCTCATATTATGCCGCAAACCAACTCTACAAAACCCTCGTAACCGACGAAAACGGTAAAACATCCGCCGAATTTAAAAATAAACTCGGACAAGTCGTCCTTACCGTTACCGATTACGGAGCCGGCAAACTGAACCTCAAAACCTACTACGTGTACGACGATTTCGGCATGCAACGCTATGTACTTTCGCCCAAAGCATCCGAAAATTTAACCATCGGCGGCTCTTACACCTGCCCGATAAAAGCAAGCGGGAACTCCATTCTAAAAGAACTCTGCTTCTACTACGAATACGACGGGCGAAAACGAAATACAATCAAAAAACTGCCCGGTGCCGACCCCGTGTATATGGTGTACGACAAACGCGATATGCTTGTGCTGACCCAAGACGGCAACCAACGCCTCCAAAACAAATGGACCTTTATGAAATACGATGCCTTCGGGCGACCGATACAAACCGGAACATTAACCTATTCATCTACGCTTTCTGCCCTTAAAACTGCCGTAGAGGGAAAAACTCAACTGTGGGAAACATACGACCCGGACAACTCGGTAAATGCTTATACAAACACAAATGCTTTTCCGACCCAAAACGAAGTGAATGTTTCAAATATCGAAATCCTTACCGAAACTTTCTACGACAACTACGATTATGCACATTCAAAAGGCTATCCGGAAACAGTAACATATCAAATTGTAGGTAATCCCGATTTACAGACAAGCACCGCCGCCGTAAAAGGCATGGTTACATGCACCAAAACAAAGGTATTGGATGAAAATACCTATTTGTATGCCGTAAGCTATTACGACAAATACGGGCGCGTCATACAAACCCGTGCCGACAACCACCTTGGCGAAGAAAACAACAGAGGACAAGACATTGTGAGTAACAAATACAATTTCGCCGGCGAACTCTTAGAAACCAAACAAGAACATTACAAAAACACCAAAACGACCCTCACAAACACCATCCCCCAACGCTTTACCTACGACCGCATGAGCCGCCCGCTTACGGCAACGCACCAAATTGACGGTAACCCTGCCGAAACAATAAGCACCCAAACCTACGATGAAATCGGGCAACTCGAAACCAAAACACTCGGCGACAAGCTCCAAACCCTCGACTACGCCTACAACATACGCGGCTGGATGACCAAACTGAACAACCCCGCAAACCTCGGCTCCGATTACTTTGCCATGAACCTGAACTATACCGAAAACGGACAATACAACGGCAACATTTCTAAAACAGAATGGATAAGCACGAAGTTCAACACCCTTAAATCCTACAACTTCACCTACGACGGTGCCGACCGCCTGACCAAAGGCTTATTTGATAACGCCGAAAACGGTGCGTATTCCACCTCATACAGCTACGATGCCAACGGCAACATCCTAACGCTCACGCGCCGCGCCGCCGGAACAAATTTAGACCTGCTCACCTACACCTACAACGCCGGCAACCAACTTGTTAAAGTCGTAGATGCAGGCAATGACGATGCCGGCTTCCGCGACGGCATAAACCTGACCACCGAATACACCTACGACAAAAACGGCAACCTTACAATAGACCAAAACAAAGGCATATCCGGAATACAATACAATGTTTTGAATCTACCGAAATTACTTCAATTCAATCCTACACACGGCGGGCACATCTTGCAATACACCTACACCGCCGCCGGCGGCACCAAACTCCGCAAAACCGCTGACGGCACCCAAACCGACTACCTCGGCAATTTTATTTACGAAGGAGGCGAATTAGCATACATCCTCTTCTCCGAAGGGCGCATCCTTATATCCCCCTTTGAAGGGGGCACGGGGGATGTAACCTACGAATACCATCTGCGCGACCACTTAGGCAACACCCGCACCGCCTTTACCGCCGCCGCCGGCGTGGTGCAAGACAACTCTTACTACCCGTTTGGCATGGAAATAGCCGAATTAACCGAAAATTACAACTACTCTGTTGCAAGTTCCGAAAGAAATAACTACCTTTACAACGGC
>DYON01000534.1 GCA_020720525.1 Acetofilamentum sp. | reverse complement strand
AAACTGAAAAGACAATGACGACAGAAAGAAAAACCACACATAACAGGCGTTTGGCTCAATGGCGGGTAAAGTGGTTAATAGAACATTCTACCTCGCATCAACTTTTGTGGTGTATTGACAGTTTAGTGCTCCGAAATCCGCCACTGCGCCAAGCGCCAAACCGTTACCAGTAAGCTTAAAAAACGACAGTGCAACAACAAAACGACATAAAACCTATTGACAAAAAACTTGTAACAAGCAAGACTGTTTTTACCGTGACAATAGTTGTTATCGTATTGACAATTTTGAGCATTTGGCTTTTTGGATTTGGCCAACATAGGACAATATTTGAGAACTCAATTCTATCGACAAGTATTTTATCCGTTGCATTTTTTCTGTTCTTGACCGTTGGACTTTACAAAGGAATTAAACTCAAAGACGACATTGGTAAACTAACTGACAAACTTAAACCATCAAAAATTCCAAACCTTGCAGACGCAGCGACAGGTGGAGACTTCATTCATGTTGGTGACGGAATTGAAGGCATTATTTTAAGCATTGTTCTATGGGTTGTTGTGACAATTTTAATTGCTTTATTTCTTTGGCTTTTCGGTGCGGTTGTGTGGACAGGAATTATCGTTTTTATCGCGATGCTTTACTGGATTTTCTTCCGCGCATTTCGACTAGTTTTTAAGAACTCTAACAAATGCAAAGGTGACTTGACGACAAGTATTGCTTATGGACTTGGTTACACAACTCTTTACAACTTTTGGATTTATGGTATTATCTTGACGACACATTATTTAATAAAATGACAGCACAAATTCAACGACAGACAGAAAAGCCTACTGGTAACAGCACCTACAAGAAATTGGCGGTTCAGTGGTTAAATGAAGTTTTGTTTTTCAATCAAACATTCGTGCAGGTTGACAGTTTTGTGCTTCGAAATCGCCAACTTCTTATAGCTGCAAACCGTTACCAACAAGCCTAAAAAAAACGACACAGCGGACAATTTGCTACTTAAGGACAGAAAAAGAAAAACGATATAATGAACTACCAACCCACAAAACAGCACATTTGCAAATCGCACAAGCCGACACAC
>DYON01000178.1 GCA_020720525.1 Acetofilamentum sp. | reverse complement strand
GTATTTTGATGACAAATAATTTTGCATATATAACCGCTATGCGACTTTTTAAACTTAACTCAATAATATATAAAAACACACGCGGATTTAAGATTTTAAATAAAAAAAAGCCTCCATAAATTGAGGCTTTAATTTTTTTATTGGATAATAATTTTTTTATTGATTGTCGTACCGTTTTTTCTTTTCAGTTGAACGAAATAGACACCCTGAGCTTGATTTTCAATGCCAATCGATTGATTTTCATTGTTCAACACGGTTTGATAACAGATTTTTCCTGCAATATCCGTCAGTGTTATTATTCCGCCAAGATTATTTTTCCCGCAGAGAATGGTGAAATTATCGTAAGCCGGATTCGGAAAGACTGAAAAATCGAAATTTTCTTGGCTATCAATATTTGTTGATAATTTTTGAAATACCAATTCAAAACGATTTAAAAAGTCTCCTGTTGCGGTTTCAAACGAATATGCGGTTCCTGTTGGCATTTCAATGTATTTGTTTTCGGTAATATCGTGTAAATAAACTGTATAATTATCGAAATTATTTTCAACACTCGTTATTTGATATTTTCCGTCTGTACCGAAATAAACGCCTAAAGGTATTATTTCAGCTTCGGTAAATTCGGGAAGTGAGTTTATTGCATAGACTATTGTCTGTTCGTTGTTTACGGAATAAATTTGGGGTTTGGATTTATCCCAAGCAAACATTTTATAAGCATCGTATCGCGCATCGTGTTCGGTTGTAACATCTGTGGGTAAAGTACGAATTACAGTTTCATCGATAAAATCGCCTGTTGAGACATTAATTTTTATTAAATTCGGAATCCTTTCTGTCGATTTCCAATACATTTGGTCATTGTGAGATTTTGCAGTAATTGGTATTGTAAATGTTGAAGCATGTGTCAATCCGGTATTTATCGTTTTTACCATGAATCCTTGCCCGGAGGGTGCGTAACGGGAACCGCCGTTTACTGATATACCCACGTTGTACGGGGGCAATTGAGTTCCATCTCCGGATTGCATATAATATTTGTAATTTGAGCTCGCCCCATCGTAATAATAAATTCCGCTTTCAATCCCGTTCAAAATTACTTGATCCCAATCAAAAGACGACGAATACGGATTTCCGACCAAATTCCAACCGTCGAAATAATCTCTTGTTTGAGTTACCCCGTTTCCAATAACGACGGAACTTACCGAGTAATTCACATCAAACACTTTTTGATCAAATTCCAAATTCCCTCCGGTTTGAATATAATTTTTATCGGGCAAATTGTAACGATTAAATAAAAACCCTTTGTCGGTTCTTGTGTTGCCTGCTCCCACTTCCGAAGTCCAGCCCGAAGTTCCGTAAATGACTGTTGTATTCCAATAATCTTCATTGGCTTCGTTGTATGAATAAAAATTGTAATTTGTGTTCGCTCCTTCTGTTGTGAAAACAGTTTTTGGAATAGCATTTAATGAAGGAAACATCAAATGCCAACGATTTCCTGTAACAAATCTTTCAACAGTAGCCTCAACACCCGAATTGTTCAAAATCAAAGAACCATCACCGCTTGCATCTGATTTTACAATCAATCCCGCAGCTCCGACATTATTTGTCAGTGTTCCGCTTACGGTCATTTGTCCGTTTGTTGCAATTTGCACATTTGCACCGGCATCAATTGTCATGTTGTGGCACACGGCAGTTGTTGCTCCGTCATGGACGATTGGATAATTTGGGCATGAAGCCGGTATTACAATATCATCGAGAGCGGTTGGAATGTTTTCGGGAGTCCAATTTGTAACATTTTGCCATTCGGAACTTGCGGAGCCGTCCCAAGAAATACAGATAATTACGCGACCGTTATTCCAAGTTGCCGGAATTTCTTCGGGTATTGCATTGGATAACTCCCTTAAAGTAGGCGTATCCGACCAAATAACGGGTGCTATGCCGGTTGCTCCGGACAAGACATTAAAATTGGTATTAAAAAACAATCCGGAAACAATTTCAATTTCATTCGGATAATCGTTGTACGAAAAGGAAAGAGTCCCATTTACGGCATCATTGACAATAATCAGCTCAGCTAAGTTAACATCCGCATCCCAATCGGAACAATTATTGTAAGATAACCTTGTTTCGTCATAATCAATTGTCCACTGAAACCCCACTAAACCGGTAACGCTTACCGCATTAACCGGAACCGAAACGGGCAAACCGGCAGTTCCGGATACTTCTTCGATTGTTAAAATAGGATTCGTGGGAACGGTTATCGTAACGCTGCCGTCAATCCATGTTGCAGAGATAGCGGCAGGAACGGAGTTCGACAATTCACGCAAGGTTGGTGTATCCGACCAGATTACAGGTGCTATGCCGGTTGCTCCTGCCAAAACATTAAAATTGATATTAAAAAACAAATTCGATGCAATGTTAACTGCATTCGGATAATCGTTGTAAACAATTGATAATCTGCCGTTTGTCGCATCATCAACAATATACAATTCAGCTAAATTAACACTTGCATTCCAACCGGAACAACTTGAATAAGTTAATTTGGTTTGGTCATAATCTACCGTAAACTGAAATCCGACCATATCCGTAACATTCGAGGCATTTACGGGAACTGTAACCGGTAAACCTGCAACGCCGTTCACATCGTCAATATCTAAAACAGTTGCCGATGCAGGAGTAATTGTTACGCTGCCGTTGTTCCATAAAGCACCGATGACTTCGGGAACGGAATTCGATAATTCGCGCAAAGTGGGAGAATCCGACCAATCAACTGCTGCGGAGCCCGATGCACCTGCCGCGATGGTAAAATTGATGTCGAAATATTTTCCATCGGCAATATTTATCGTTGCGGGATATTCATTATAGGCGAAAGTCAATTTTCCGTTCAGTGCATCGTTTACAACAATTACCGCACTCGAAACAACATCGGCATGCCAATTCGAGCAATTGACGTATGTTAATTTTGTTTCATCATAATCCACGGTAAACTGAAAACCGACCAAATCGGAAATATTTAACGCCGTAACAGGAACAGCGACACTTGCCCCGGCTATTCCCGTTACATCGGAAATGCTCAACTCCGGCGAATTTATCGTAATTGTTCCGTTGTTCCAAGTTGTAGGAATTTCCGCAGGTACGGAATTATTCAAATACCTTGAAGTCGGGACATCTGACCAAATTAATTCTGTTGTTCCTACGGCAGTCGATTTAATTTTAAAAGTGATATTAAAAAACAAACCTGCCGTTACATTTGTTCCTGTTGCGGAGCTATACACGAAAGTAATTTTCCCCGGCGTAGCCGGATTCAAAATATCGGGAGCAAGACCGCTGTACCAATCGCTGCAAGCGACATATTCCAGTTTTGTGTCGTCGTATTCTATTGTCCATTGATAGCCTGCCAAATCGGTAATATTCGACACGGAAACAGCAACTGTAACATTTTGTCCTTGATTTCCCGTTACATTTGCAAAAGTGAAAGTTGCGGGATTTTTTGGAGCTGAATATTGATAATTATTGAATGCCGGAGAATTAAAAATGATATTTTCTTGCCCGATATTTTTGTTTTCCGTTTGGTAAACTAAAAATTTCTCGGGTATTTTTTCTTGTGAAAATTTTAACTGTGCGTTTGCCTGATAGAAAAAAAGCAAAGCATACAGTAAAAATTGATATTTTGTAATTATTTTTTTCATCATTGAAGATATCGAGTTATCGATTTATAAGTTGATTAAATCGGCTTAGAGTATAAAAAATAGTTCGGACTCATAAAAAATCCGAACTATTTATAGAATATTTATTTAACTACGGTAAATTTTCGAATGGCAATGTCATTATTTTTCGAAATTTTAAAATAGTATGTTCCTGCGGCAAGTTTTTCAATGTTGATTTTTTCGGTAATGTTATTGGAAGCGACCGTAATAACTTTATTTCCTGTTATTGTATAAATTTCAATTACGGAATTCTTAACATTCGTAACATTAATAAAACTATTTGCCGGATTCGGATACAAAACAATTTGGTCTTCTAATTTTTCGATGCTTGATGTACTCGGACTGAATGAAGGCATTCCGAAAGTGATGTTCGAAATAACATTGTCGTTATAATCACCAAATTCGCCGTGAATATTAGCCGAAAGTGCTGTTTCACCTGATAATTGACCAACGTAACCTTTAATTACCAGCAAATTATCATCAATTTCGTAATCAGAGGCATTTAAAGTTGAAAACATTATGCGTAAAACTCCATCGGATACATTGAATAACATTTCGTTATTGTTATGTGCCATGCTCACTCCGATTATTTCAAATTCCTCGGTATTAAATGGTATAACCAATGTTACGGAAGACAAATCCGAAATTTGAGTTTTCAAATTCACGGGTATCTCAAAATAATCACCTTCATCGGCAAGAATGGTTCCGATATTTTCAACGGGAATTGTTTCAAAAGATTTAGTTCCGCCGAAGTAAGACGTGTTGCCATCGCCGTAGCAAATTGCTTGTACGTCTTTTGATACATTTGCTCCGCTTACCGTTAACGCTCCATCGGAATATGCCCAATTGCCTGCTGCAAATGATGAAATCATGGTAGCAATTCTTTGCAAAATCAGAGTCATATCAGCGGTATTCAAAGCACCGTCGGCATTGACATTTCCGGCAGTGAGTTTCAAACCGGAAAGTACTGTGATTCCACCAATATGTTTTTTATAAACCGTAACGTCCATCGAGGTTACACCCGACCATGCCAAGGCTACATTTGGCGAAACACTGTAAGTACCGTCTGCAATGTTTGTAAATTCGTAATAACCGCCTGCATTAGTTGTAGCTGTGGCAACGACAGCGGGAACTGTGTTTTTCAATTCAACTGTTTCGTTATACAAAACGGTTTGTGCAGTGTTATCATATTTCAAATAACCGGAAACCGTGTAGCCCGAAGCTCCGGTAACAGTAACAGTAACGCTTTGGCATGTCGAAGTTCCGCAACCGTTGGACCATGCTCCGTAGTATGTGGTTGTTGAAGTCGGAGATACCGACAAATCTTGTCCTGTTCCGACAAGTGTTCCGCCGCAAGAACCGGAGTACCAATTGAATGTTGTTCCGGAACCGCCGGTATAAGAAAGAGTAGAACTGTTGCCGCTGACAATTGAAGCAGGAGAAGCGGCTACAGATGTAGGAGCAGTTGGCAGAGGATTGACTGTCATTGTAACAGTATTTGAAGTTGCAGGGTTTCCGGTAGTACAAGTTTCGCTTGATGTCAATACGCAAGTTACATTATCTCCGTTTGATAAACTTGAATTGGAATATGTTGAGCTGTTTGTTCCAACATTTGAACTGTTTAATTTCCATTGATAAGCAGGAGTAGCCCCACCGTTTGTAGGAGTAGCCGTAAAAGTTACGGTAGTTCCTGCACACACCGGATTTGCATCGGCAGCTATGCTAACTGAAACAGCGAGATTTGGATTGGTAGTAAATGAAACGTCTGAACCATAGCTTGTTCCGGCTGAGTTTGTAGCGTAAGCTCTAACATGGTAAGTTGTGTTTGCAGAAAGTCCGGTTATTGAACTTGTAA